>CALKVC010000237.1 GCA_937996595.1 uncultured Chitinophagaceae bacterium | reverse complement strand
CACTTCACCCACCGGATGATGATAATAATCGGCAGCCCATAGCAGTAGTTTCCACAACGTTGGTGGAAACCAACTCGCTGCATCTAACTGACGCGAAAAGGGTTTAAGTTTGGTTACTGCAAGTTCACTGGTCGTCGGGTGCGCGGTAATAATGCCAACTAATTGCTGGCGACCAAACGGCACCAATACCCGACACCCCACAGGCGGTAGTGGTTGTGATGCGAGGTAGTCGAAGCGGCGATATAGCGGCACCGGCAGTGCGACCTGAATGAGCGTTAATAATTCAGACACGGATAGTTGTTTTTTCTGCGCATATGCTTGCGGGGGTGGGGTCTATCCTATATCATTCTGACCCTTGAAAATATCCGTTTAATGTTTCGTGTGGTGTCTGGCTTCGGGTCAGATGGCGACACGGCCTGAATCAGAGGTTCCCATGAAAGAAGGTATTCACCCAACAACTTACAAAAAAGTGGTTTTCAAGGACATGAGTAATGGATACACATTCCTGAGCCGTTCCACTGCGCACAGTTCCGAAACAATCCTTTGGGAAGATGGCCAGGAGTACCCGGTTATCAAACTGGAGATTTCCAATACATCGCATCCTTTCTACACCGGTAAAAATGTATTGGTTGATACCGCCGGCCGTATTGATAAGTTCAAAAAACGTTACGAAAAGAAGGTCAAATAATTGGCTGCAGGAATACCCTGCACCTACATTTGTTTTTCATGGCTATACTTTGAAGTCCCTCCGGTTTTCCGGGGGGATTTTTATTAACTATAAACACCCCAAAAGGCTGGTTTCCAAACTTCAACATTTTGAATTATTTTAGCCGGATGAATATCATCCTTGATGACAGCCAAGTCAGGCAAAACCTGTACCCGTTTACCCGTACCCGGCATACAGCAGATATCAGGATCGGCATCCTCAGCATCAGGGAAAAATGGGAAAAACTGACCAGGTCAAAAATCTCAACATTTAATACAGGTAAAGATGATAATATAAAGATTATCAATGCCAATATTATACCGACACTTTCAGATTTTAACTCCATTCTTGCAAATGAAAACAAGCCCGATGTTGAAGAAAACAAATTCAAAATCATCAATTACCCCTGGCAAATATTCCAGCTGAACGATTGGGCCTTACGGCAGGATTTTGAACTCATTACCAAAAACAGGAAGAGCAAGCCGCTGAGTGATACCAATAAAGTGATCATGCCCGAAATGGTATTTATTGAGCCCGGGGCTGTTGTTGAACACAGCATATTAAATGCATCTGCTGGCCCCATTTATATTGGAAAGAATGCCGTTGTAATGGAAGGTAATATGATACGCGGCCCGTTTGCCCTTTGCGAAGGCGCCGTTTTAAAAATGGGCAGCAGGATTTATGGCGCCACAACCATTGGCCCTTATTCAGTTGCCGGCGGTGAAATAAAAAATTCGGTCATATTTGGATACAGCAACAAGGCACATGACGGTTACCTGGGCGACAGTGTGATCGGCGAATGGTGTAACCTGGGCGCCGGAACCAGCAACAGCAATGTAAAAAATAATGCCGGTGAAGTGAAATACCAGCTGGAAACCAATGACGATCTTATTGCAGCGGGCAATAAAGCTGGGCTGCTGATGGGCGATTACAGCAGGGCTGCCATCAACACCTCTTTTAACACAGGAACCGTTGTTGGCGTTTGTTGCAATATATTTGGCAGGGAAATGCCGGGCAAATATATCCCTGATTTTTCATGGGGAAATGAACGGTATGATTTTGAAAAGGCATTAGCTGACATAACAAACTGGAAGAAAATGAAAGCTGCTGAATTGTCTGATATTGAAAAAAAATTTTTACAAGATCTGTATATAGCAAACCATTAAACTTTTTATATGCGCAAACAAATAGCTGCCGCTAACTGGAAAATGAACCTGAGCCTGCAACAGGGCCTTCAACTGATGGATGAACTGCTCGCTTCAGACCATACATTGGCCAATAACCAACTGGCCATTTTTGCCGTACCATTCCCATACCTTATTCCCATCCGTGAAAAACTGGCCGGAAAAGAAAGGGCCTTGGTAGCCGCTCAAAACTGTTCTGATAAGAACAACGGCGCTTTTACCGGCGAAGTGAGCGCAGAGATGCTTAAAAACATTGATATACCGTATGTGATTATCGGCCACAGCGAACGCAGGGAATACAACCACGAAAACAACAGCATCCTTTCCGAAAAAATAAACCGTGCTTTGGAACATGGGGTGAAACCGATCTTCTGTTGCGGCGAACCGATATCAGTACGCGAAGCCGGGAATCAGAATATTTATGTTGAAACGCAATTGAAAGAAAGCCTTTTTCACATGGATAAGGCACAAATGCAGCATTTCATTATCGCTTACGAGCCAATCTGGGCCATCGGCACGGGTAAAACCGCCAGCAGCGACCAGGCACAGGAAATGCATGCGCATATCAGGAGTGTGATTGCCGGTAAATATGGTAACGATACAGCTGATACCGTTTCCATCCTGTACGGGGGAAGCGTAAAAGCAGCCAATGCTTCAGACATATTCAGCAAACCGGATGTTGACGGTGGCTTGGTAGGAGGGGCAAGCCTAATTGCCGCAGAATTCAATGCCATCATCAACGGGCTAAAGAAATAGGAGCCTGAACCTGCATCCAGTTAATGCCCGGTTTACATGATACATATTGCAACCATCCTGAAACATAATGTGATCGGCAAACTGCTGAACCACCTGGCTGTTTTTTTTATCAATGTACTTATCGTAAGGTTACTGGGCGCTTCCATCAGCGGAACCTATTTCAACGAATTATATGTACTCAACTTCATTGTTTTTATTTTCAGTGCCGGGCTCGATTATGCAGCGATAGCCGTGCTTTCACGAAAACCCGACATGCTGCAGGCAGTCAACAGGCTGCTAATCGGCATTATATTTGCTTTTGCAGCTGCCCTTTTCCTTGTAAACAGGTTCTCATCAAGCCTTTGGAACAGTTACTTCAACCAGCCTTTTATTGCCATTTTCCTGTTCAGTACCGGTAACCTGTTGCTGATTTTTTTCCAGGGGGTATTATCTGCTTTAAAAAAATTCAACCAGCAGAATATCATCCTGGGTGCCTGCAACCTGGTATTCCTGGCATACCTTTTCTTTTTCTTTGCAGAAGGAGAACCGGGAAACCTGGAAAAAATCGCCCTGTCTTATTCTGTACTGCTTTTTGCTGAAGGCATACTGATGTTTTTGTTCAGTTTGCAAAACAACAGGGCGGGCAGGGCAGCAATTAAGCTGGATGCCTTTTTTCGTTCAGGCGTATATGTTATGATTTCATCTCTGGTTTACTTTGCGTTCCTGCGGGTTGACAATTTTTTTGTGGAACGGTACGACTCCGGCAGTATGCTGGGAAACTACGTACAATGCGGAAAAATAGGGCAGTACTTCCTGTATTTCTCTTCGGTGATCAGTTCAACGCTGCTTCCATTCATTTCTACAGAAACGGTAGGCGCTTCGTATGATGAATGGAAAAAGATGATGAAACCGTATATCCTGCTCATTTGCCTGGCAGCGATTGGAATAGCGGCCACCGGCCATTTTCTTTTTCCCGCCATTTTTGGAAAGGATTTCGGTGATATGTACCCGCTGATGCTTATCCTGTTGCCGGGCTTTGTCTGCCTGGGCGTACTCACCCTGCTGAATGCGGTTTATATCGGTAAAGGGAATATCCGTATGATTTTTACCGGCGATATGATAGGCCTGGTACTGGTACTGTTGTTTGATTCCCTCTTTGTTCCAACATATGGCGCCACAGCTGCCGCTATCATAAGTTCTGTTTCATATTGCATGGTATTCCTATTTTTGCTCAATAGTTTTAAAAAGCAATTCTCCCTGCCGGCCAAAGGAGCACCCGTAATACAGTTATGATGCAACATGCATATTTATACCGACTGTTTCGCCATTCAAAACCGGCTTTCATTTTTGTAGTTTGTTTCATCCTTTTTTATGCAGCCACCATCAGCAAGAAGATGGACATGATCTTTTTCCCTTACAATAACATGTATGCCATTGATTTTTCAGCCAATGCCGGCAGCAGCACGTATGCGATTAAGATCAATGGCAACCCGGTAAAAATTACCGGCAACCTGTACTGGAAAAAAGATATGCTGGAAACATCATTGAACGGGTACTGCCGGTACTTAAAACATAACAGGAAAGTGTTCCTGCACGATTACATCCCTTACAAGTTTAAAAATGAACAGTTGCAGCATCGGCTGATTGACAAATTAACACCAGGCGAAAAACAGGCTTACCAATGGCCCAAATGGTTTGCAAATGCCGCAGGATATGTGCTGAAACCCGGCGATGAAATTGAATTCATGGAATACCGGTTTAACCTGGCGGAAGGGCAGGCGGCCATGCTCGATTCAGCCGCTATTTATAAAACAACTTTCAGGTAATGCTTACCGGTAGTTTACATACAGCTCAAAAAAACAGGCTCAGGATGATTTTTACCATCGTGCTGCTTGAATACCTCATGTTTGTATTTTCCGGTGTAAGCTTTTCTTTCCTGCACGGCAACACATTCTACAGCCTGGAAGCAGATCCGGCTACATGGCTTTTTTACCTGGCAAACTTACCGCAATGGATAACCGCAAACCAATGGGCGGGCATATTGCTTGATACGGTGATTATCACATTGATACTGCTTTTCATACGAAATCCTTATGAAAACCTGATAGCATTATGGCTGTTCCAGCTGCTCCTGCTGTACTATGTAACTCTGATGGGGCACCTGGTACATCATAATTTCCAGTTCGGTTTCTGCCTGGTTTTCATACCATTCATTTTCCGGAAAGAAACCAACAGGCAATTTGCATTTGAAGCGGCCCGGTATTTCCTGTTATTCTTTTATGTATCTGCCGCCTGGTGGAAGCTGTATTATCACTCATTGTCTGATATCAGCCATTTCAGCCACCTCGCCAGCAGCCAGTTTACCCCTTATTACCTGGAAGCAAATACAGGTGTACGCACGGCTTTCAACCTGTACCTCGTAAGCCATCCCTGGTTTGGCTGGTCGCTTTTTGTTGCATCGGTTCTGCTGGAATTGGTGATAGCCGTTGGTTTTTTCACTAAGCGCTTCGATAAATGGATTGCCATACTCATATTAATTTTCCATTTCTCCAACTGGTTCATGATGGACATTGCACCGCTGGGCCAAATAGCATTCGTATGCCTCCTCTTTATAAGCAAAAATCTTTCCTTAAACAATAAACAGGTCATTTAACGGCAGCCTGGTCTTTCAGGTTGATAACCAGCCTGGCATTTTTCTGTTCCGATGATGAAATGAATACTTCGTAGCGTTTCTTGCCGGCAGTTATAACCATCAGGGAAGTATTTGGCGGGATGGAACCCAGGTTTTCGGCTACCATCGTAAGCTCATGATGCGGGTTAGCTGCATCTACACGTACCTGTAAGGTTACCGGCTTTTCAGATAATCCGGCTTTTGATACAACCAGCTTGTTATTATGGAAAATGCTAACAGTATCACCATCTATCTGCCCGTTGTCATATAACTCAATGGTTAATGTAGCAGGATCTGTTTCAATGGTCTTTATCACCGGGTTCTCGCGGGTAAGGATAACCTGTGGAAGTGGAATATCGGAAGGTTTATTCCTTTGTGGTACTGTTACAACCTGTTTCTTTTCTTCAACCGGTATCTGCTTTACCTCCACAGTGCTCTTTTTCAACTGAACCGGTTCCCGTTCCTTCACTGCCGGCGTTTCGGGAAGTATAACCTTTTTCTGTACAGGTTTTTCTTCCTCTTTCTTATCTGCCCTTGCAACCGGCGGCTGTTCAGGATAACATTCCCTGAAAGTAATATCATCCATGGCAAAATCATTCCCACAACCGCCGTCCGACAGGTTTTCCATTTTTAAAATAAGCTTCTGCCCGTCATCCGGCGTTGTGAAAAAAGCAAAGTATTTTCTCCAGCTGGGATTGGCACTGGAAGCAACCTGGCCGGTTTTAAATGAAGCCAGCTTCTTCCCGGCCGGTGTAAGTAATGTGATTTGGATATTCGGTGGTAGTGGCGGGCAGGGCCTGTTCACTTTAACCAGGTTGATCATCCAGGCAGCAAATTCATAACGGGTATTTTTTTTAAATCCTTCAAGGGATATCAAAAAGAAAGCAGAGGCAGAAGAAGCAGCATTCACCAGGAACATTTTACCGCCGTTATCACCGGGCGTATGATCTTCTTTCAGTGTGATCCAGTCATCATTAAAACAATTGGCTGTTTGGGATGAATAGGAATAAAACCCATCGTCCGGACAATTACTAGACGCCC
>CALKVC010000236.1 GCA_937996595.1 uncultured Chitinophagaceae bacterium | reverse complement strand
GGCTTGTTTGTTTTCAACTGCGCAGGACCGGCCAGCCAGTTGACCGGTGGCCTGCTGCAAAAAAGACTGGGGCCCGCGCTTTGCGAAACCGTGCGGGACATCACGGCCGATCTGCAGCGGCATCCGGTGGTGCCCCTGCGCCCGCCCTCGGTTCACAAGCCCTGATCGGCTGCCGTCTCCAGTGCGGCGTGGTTGCGGCGGCGCTCGCTGTGCAGCAGGTACACGCCGCTGGCCACGAGCAGACCGATGCCGGCCCATGCCAGCGAGTTCGGAACATCGCCCCAGACCAGGTAGCCGATGACCAGGGAGAGAAAGATCGCGATCCGGCCGAGGAAGCCCCGCACGCCGACGCTGAGCACGACCACGACGAGCATCACGAACAGGGCGATCCACTGGTCCATGGTCATACGGGCCCCCACGCGCGGCACTGCGTGTCCGCGCTGCCCCCCGAGGGGGCGCTCGCACCTTGGAGCGGTCCGGCGGTGCTCATGCGAGCTTGTCCCCCATGGAAGACTGCACCGTGGAGGGACCGGCCGAGCGGAACAGCCGCGCTGCCACCGCCTTCCAGTCCACATCGCGCAGCGCCTCGCTGGCCAGGATGAGCACGAAGGCAATGCCCTGCAGCACCAGCACCGACGCATCCGGCAACTTTACGCCTTCGCTGGCCGGGATTGGAACGCATACCATTAAATATGTATTTACCACCGCTGGCGGATGCAAGGATTCTGTTAACCAGACAATCCTGGTAAGGGCCAAACCAAGGGCTAATTTTGCATTCACCAACCCAACCTGTCTGCCGACTACCGGCCTGGTGTCGTTCACCAACAGCAGCACGATCGCTGACGCACAAACGATGACATGGGCATGGAACTTCAACGACCCGAATGCATCCGGCGGCAACCCGAACACATCAACCGCACAGAACCCAACGCATAATTTCCTGGAAGGAACGTTTAATATCGTTTTAACCGCTACCACGAATAACGGATGCGTGGGAGATACCACGATCCCGGTTACATTCAGTGTAAAACCGGCATTGACTTACCCGGCACTAACCAGCCGCTGCCAGAATGAAACAACGGCATTCTCTATTGCGACAGCAACTGTTACCAATGGGGTAACCGGAACAGGTGTTTATTCAGGTCCCGGTACGGATGCAGCCGGTAACTTTACACCTTCACTGGCTGGTTTTGGAACACATACCATCAAGTATGTATTTACCACGGCAGGAGGTTGTAAGGATTCTGTAACACAGACCATTGCGGTAAGGGCCAAACCAAGGGCTAATTTTACATTCACCAACCCAACCTGTTTGCCGACTACCGGCCTGGTGTCGTTCACCAACAGCACAACTATCGCTGATGCACAAACGATGACCTATGCCTGGAATTTCAACGATCCGAATGCAACCGGTGGCAACCCGAACACATCAACGGCTCAAAACCCAACCCATAATTTCCTGGAAGGCACATTCAATATTGTGTTAACGGCCACCACCAATACCGGTTGTGTGGGTGATACAACCATACCGGTTACATTCAGTGTGAAACCGGCATTAACATTTGCGCCCTTAACCAACCGTTGTGAAAACGTCAGTACAGCCGTATCGGTTGCTACGGGAACGGTAACCAACGGCGTTACCGGAACGGGCATTTACAGCGGTCCGGGTACAGATGCTGCGGGCAATTTCACGCCATCGCTGGCTGGGCCGGGATTGCATACCATATGGTTTAAGTTTACCACAGCAGGCGGATGTAAAGATTCACTGTCAAGGACCATACGTGTTAACCCCAAACCTACAGCTGCGTTTACGGTTAACAGTGATATCTGCCTGAACCAGGTTGCCAGCATTACCAACCAGTCTACCATACTAACCGGCGCCATTTCCAACTGGAACTGGAATTTCGGTGACGGCAATACCGCATCCAATACCAATGGCAACGCATTCACAAAACCATATGCCACGTTTGGCAATTATACGATCAAGCTGGTGGCCGTAAGCGACAGCGGATGTATCAGTGATACCGTATCGCACCCGGTTGCCGTGCACGCCATGCCGGTAGCCGATTTCAGCATGCCTGCCTCCGTATGTATGCCAAACGGGCCGGTAGCCTTTGTAAATAATACTACCATCGGCGACAATGCAACCATGACCTACCGTTGGAATTTCGGTGATGCTTCGGCACCGTCCTCAGCAGTAAACCCGTCGCACACATATGCCGCAATCGGCAATTATGCTATTACGTTAAGGGCTACCAGCAGTTTTGGTTGTTTCAAAGACACAACAAAGAATTTTGATAAATTCTTCGATAAGCCGGTTGCCAATTTCAATGTTTCGCCTGATAATCTTTGCCAGGGTGCCACCAATACCTTCACTGACCTGAGCACGGCACCAAACAGCAGCATCCAGGTATGGAACTGGGATTTTGCAGATGGCAGCAATGCAACAGATGCAAGCCCGGTTAAACTGTATACCAGGCCCGGCAATTATGCGGTAAAACTTACAGTTACCAATGCCGTTGGTTGTGTGTCGGACGTATTCAGCAAAACGGTGGTGGTAAACCTGCAACCGGAAGTAGATGCAGGGCCTTCGTTCATCGTACCGCAAAACAGCATTGTGCGTTTTGCCCCCATTGTGAACGATTCCGTGGTTGTACAGTTCCTGTGGACACCTGCTTCGGATTTCAGCAATCCAACCAAATTGAAACAGGTAATAACGGCAACGCATAACCAGACTTATACGCTTACTGCCACCGGTGCAGGTGGTTGCAATGATTCAGATACGATGTATGTTAAGATCCTGAAGCCATTCACTATCCCGAATGCATTTTCGCCGAATGGTGATGGTATCAATGATACATGGATTATACGGGAACTGGATGATTACCCGGGCGCCACCGTTAGCGTGTTTAACCGGTATGGCCAGGTGGTGTTCTCTTCCAACGGCTATCCCAATGCATGGGATGGAACAACCAAGGGTAAACCGCTGCCTTTTGCAACCTATTACTATATCATAAAACTTGAAAACGGTTTTGAACCGCTTAGCGGATCAGTAACCATTGTGAAATAAAGCAATATGAAAGACATTCAAATTATTCATTGTACTAAAGTTTACAAACAAATGAAGAAAGCAATCAGGGCATGTATGATCGGGGCTATTGTACTTATTGCCGGCTCGCCTTCACAGGCGCAGGTTGACCCGCATTTCACCCAATATTATGTGTACCCATCCTGGCTCAACCCGGCGTTAACAGGCGTTTTTGACGGCGATTACAGGGTATCAGGCATTTACCGCACACAGTGGGGCAATATCAGCAGCCCGTTCTCTACACCAGGAGTTTCGCTTGATTTCAATACGAACCGCAATGCGAATTTCGGCATCAGTTTACTGAACCAGACAGCCGGAGACGGCGGTTATAATTATACTACCGCCTATGGAAACCTGGCATATACCGGGTTACGTTTTGGGGACAATGGTAACCAGCGTATCACGATCGGTATGCAATTTGGGATGATACAGCGCCGGTTTAATGCTTCCAAGCTTACGTTTGGCGACCAGTGGAACCCCATCAGCGGTTATAATCCCGGTATCACTTCTGCCGACCAGTTCCGAACCAATTCAACCACTTCATTTGATATGGGTGCCGGTGCTTTGTATTTTGACGGCAGGCCCGGAAAGAAAGCCAATGTATTCCTTGGATTCTCTGTATCTCACCTGACACGCCCGAAGGATGATTTCAGCGGAAAGGGAGACGAGAAAATTCCGATGCGGTATACAGGCCATGCGGGCGTAAGGATTAAACTAACGGAAACGGTTAGCCTAACACCAAATTTCCTGTACCTGCGCCAGGGTACGGCACAGGAAATCATGGGTGGTGCCTATGGCCAGTTCAGGATAACCCCATCCAATGATTTTATGATTGGCGCAAACTACAGGGTAGATGACGCCATTTCTCCCTTTGCCGGCTTTACCCATAAAGGGCTGGCTATCGGGGTGAGTTATGATATCAACACGTCTGACCTGGGCAAACTGGCTAACGGATCAAATAGTTTTGAAGTGTCGCTTTCGTTTATTGGCCGTAAAACAGCCAGGACACCGGAAGCCGAATTCGTTTGCCCAAGGTTATAATACTAATGCGAAAACACATGCTAATTATCTCAACTACTGTAACTAAATCTTATATGAAAAAATTATTCCTGTCATTTGTTGTAGCATTCGGTTTTGTAACTGTGCATGCACAGGTTGTATTTGATTACCTGAAGGCTGCTGACAATTATTTCAAGAACGGAGATTATTATTCCGCGGCAGAATATTATGAAAAATACCTGGGCAAGGGCAAAGCGAAATCGAGCCATACGGCTTTTTCGCCATATACTTCTCAGCAAGCCAAACCAAAAAATGCAGACGGAAAACTCAGTGGTAAAGAACAGGTTATTTACAACCTGGCTGAATGTTACCGCATGCTGCATTTTCCTGCAAAAGCAGAGCCGTATTATACACAGGCCGTGCTTTTTGATAAAGCCAAATTTCCATTGGCCCGTTACTGGTATGCCACCACGCTGAGGTCGCTTGAGAAATTCGGAGAAGCCGAAACCGCTTTTAAATCATTTTTATCGGAATACCCCAATTCGGATAAATATAAAGACGATGCCAACAGGGAAGTGGCCAACCTGAAATATATACAAACACAGTTGAACAAGAAAGGGCTGGATATTTATACCGTTGCCAAAACCGGCGGTGAAGTACCGGACAGCGGGGCCGCTTATGCCCCGGTGCTTTTCAACGACATGCTGTATTTCACTTCTACAAAAGCTGATAATGATGCAACCAGGCTGCAGGTTCACAATAACCGGGTTTACCAGGCCGCTTATACAGATGGCATGGTAAATAAGGTAGTTCGCACCACCATCCCGGAAATAA
>CALKVC010000235.1 GCA_937996595.1 uncultured Chitinophagaceae bacterium | reverse complement strand
CTCCCTGTTAACCAAATTGCAGGCACTGGATTATTACAATGAACTGTTCCGGTTTGTGTATGGTGACATCAATGTTACGGAAGCCAGGTTACAGGAATGCCTCGCCCAATTTGTTAGAAGCATCCAGTCATTTGATTCAAAATATGATGCCGGCCGTGCATTGGTTGCTAATGATAACCAAAACTTCCCCAATTTTACCGCCCAGGAAAATACCGGTAAAAATTTATTCATTGCGCCACCGGTTTTTGATGCAACCGGTAACCGAATCAACGGTGGCCTCGGTTGCCAGGGCTGTCACCAATCTCCAGAATTTGATATTGCACCCAACAGCGGAAACAACGGTATTATAGGAATAATAAACTCACCCGGAATTGATATTGCGGTAACCCGTGCCCCTACTCTGAGAGACCTGGTTAAAACGAACGGGCTCCTTAACGGCCCATTAATGCATACAGGCGTTATAAAAACACTCCAGGCCGCAGTTGGACATTACGGAAACATCAACCTGGCACCTGGCAATACCAACCTTGATCCCAAACTAAGGCCAAATGGTTTTGGACAGCAATTACATCTTACTGCGCCTGAAGTTGATGCGGTTATTGCTTTCTTACGTACCTTATCCGGTACCAATGTTTATACAGATTCAAAATGGTCTAATCCATTTTAAATAAATGGTTATTAATACCTAATGCAGGATACCTGAAATTTGTTTTAAATAAATTCCTGACTAATACCCCATTTACAAATGGGGTATTTTTTATCTTAACACACCGGCAGCCCATAAAACCGATAATTTCGCTTTATGGTATTTTGTCTTCAGCTCGATGAGTTTTTGCTGCGATTCCAGGAATTTGTTTTCCCTTGCATTCACCAGGAATAAGGTGCTTTCGCCGGCCTGGAAACGCTGGCTTTCTCCCCTGGCCAGTTTTCCAAAATTCTGAACCGCTTTTTCATAAATAGCTGCCTGGCCTTCCAAACCGGCCATTTCACTGTAAGAAGCATACAGTTTATTGAGAATGGATTGCTTTTTCATGTCCCTGTCCAGCACGGTTTCCTTTATCTTATAACCGGCCAGCCTGTAGCCGCCCCTGCCTTCACTTAGGCGTAACGGTAACCCAACACTGATGTTGAATTTATTGTTGTTCTCATAGAAGTTTCCGCCAATCTTATTAAAAACATTATAGCCTTTGTTGAGCAGGTTGGCAGATACATCCACTTTAGGCAGCAGGTCCTGGAACTTCAGTTTCCGTTCAATGCCCAGGATATTCAGTTTTTGTTCATACATGTTCAACTGCGGGTGGTTCAGTGCCGAAATGCCCGACAGGTCTGCCAGGGACGGGAATGCAGGGTCTGCTATTCCCAGATCCTGTAAGCGGATACCCGGAATAGTGAGTGAATCCAGCTGGTAAAAGCCGCCACCGGCATCCCATAGAAAATTTGACAATTCCTGCCCGGCAACCTGCCATGAAACGGTTGCCTCGGCTTTCAGATATTCAAATTGCTGCAACTGCGCCAGGGCCTCCGTAGTATCCAATGCCGGCCTGTCGCCCTGGTAAAAGCCGGTCTTAACCAGCCGGAATCGTTCACGGCTCAATGCCAGCATTTCATCCAGCACATTAACGGTAAGGAATGTACGCACCCAGTTCCAGTAGGAAGAACCGGCTTCGTACAGCAGGTTATTGATTGCCAGCGCCCTTTCTGATTCCGACATAATAACCATCTGCTTCGACAGCTTCAGGGCTGCACGTCTTTTATCCATCAGCAGGTTTTTGGCCAGCGGAACAGTTATACCAACATAACTAGACTGCCCGGGCGATAATTCCGTATCCGTATTAAGGCCATTATTGTTTTCTGTGCCTGCTTTCACTTCAATGCCAAACCAGGTTGGAATCTTTAGCTCCGGGTTTACATACTGGTAATAATTCCTGCCGTCAAATGTTTTCTGGCTGTTGTTATAATACAAAGCGGGGTCAAAGCCCGACCTGGCTATCAGCAGGTTTGCCTTTGCCTTGTCAACGGTAATCTGAGCCTGTTTCATCACCGGGTGATACATCCGTACAATGGACAGGAACTGCTGCTCTTCCAGCCTTTTAAACTTAGCAGCAGAATCCTGTGCAGCGGAAACCAAGGGGGTTAACAACAAGTAAACCAACACATGCAGGTGCCTCCTGTTAATCAACATATACTTTGATGCTGCCATTCGTTTATTTACCAGTTTCTTTATTAGTTACTGCATTTCCTTTCCCGTTTTTATAATAATCGGGCGGGAACCCATTAATATTTCGCCACAATTCATACCAAATGGGCACATCTTTCAGCAGGGCCATCCCCTGTGCCCCGGCGCCCACTCTCAGGCTGGGCGGCCATGGCCTGTCGGCACTATCTTCGGCAACGAGTATGCGAAATTTACCGTTCGTGCTAACCGAATTCTCGATGGCGGTGATTTTTCCTCCGAATGTTCCATAAGAAGCCCTGGGCCATCCGCTAAACACCACTGCCGGGTAGCCATCAAACATGAAGCGCACTTTCTGCCCTTTTTCCAGCAACGGAAGGTCGAGCGGGCGTACAAACATTTCTACGGCATATTGGAATTTGTCGGGCACTATTTCAACCAGCATCTCCCCTTCCTTCAATATCTCTCCGATACCTGCTTTTTTGGCCTTCACCACCTGCCCGTCCTGAGGCGCCAGGATGAAATATAAACGCAGCCTGGCATCGTAATTGGCATACTGGTTCTTCAGCTTTGATACATCGCCTTCCCCGGTTGCCACCTGCGACATAGACTGGAACTTATCGCCTGCCGCTTTTGAAATCTTTTCATTATAATCCTGTATGGCGCCATTGAGTTCAAGCTGTATGATGCCTAATTCCTGTTTCGCATTCATGAAACGTATTTCTGTTGCTGCGTTTTTTGCCTGTGAATTCTGAAAACTAACATTCCGCTGTTCATACTGCGTAAGTGAAACCAGCCCGCTGTCATACATGTTTTTCTGCCTGCGTAACTGTTCTGCAGCAATTTTCAAATCGTTGCGGGTAGCCAGCATTTCCATACTGTCGGCCTGCACTTTCATACGCTGCTGAACCAGCTTGTTCTGCAATTGCGAAATCTTGTATTCCCTTGCCAGTTGCAATGCGTTTACCTGGTTATCGGCAGTAACGGCTTTCTGACGGTAATTTTCGATGGAAAGTTCTTTGGCTTCCATCTGTTCCTTAGTCCTGCTCAGCAACTGCGGATCAAAATAATCATCTTTTATTTCAGTTAGCTGGATAATGGTGTCGCCTGCTTTTACAAAATCGCCTTCTTTTACATACCATTTCACCACTTTACCGGGAATGATGCTGTTAACCTGTTGCGGGCGCTGTTCCTGGTACAACGTGGTAACGGTACCGGCTGAACGAATATTCTGCGTCCATGGAATGAATAGCAGGAGCAGCAGCCCGGATGCTATCCCCAATAGCCAGTACTTCACCCTGCTTTTGCGGTTTATCCGGTAGATATGCCTGAAAGCCTGTATCCGGCTCCGCTGCAATTCATCTTCTATCTTTGTTTCAATGAAATTCATGCTTTCAGTTTTTTAAAGAATCTTTTATTTCATGCCAGGGGCCGCAAGCCCTTATCATTCCCTTTTCAAGAAAGAGCACTTTGTCGCAACGTGATGCAAAATCAATATCGTTGCAGGAAATGACCATTGTCTGGCCCGGTGTTCCCTTTAACAGGTAATCCATGATCAGGTGCCTGGGTTCGTCTTCAATGCCTTCAAAAGGTTCTTCCAGCAGCAAGAGCCTGGGCTTATGCACCAAAGCCCTCAACAACAGTATTTTCTGGATGATCTTTTTAGGCAATTGTTTACCGGTGCTGTTCAGGAATGTATCCAGGCCATCGGGCAACTGGGCGATATAATCACGCAGGCCGATCTTTGATGCTTCCTCCATGATAATTTCCGCATGTACCTGTTCACAACCCATGGCGATGTTTTCATACAATGTGCCATAAAATATCTCCTGCTGGCTGAAAACCACGCCCGACCTTGTTCGTAAAGAACTAAGGTCATAATTACTGATGGGTATATTTTCCAGCATGATCGTGCCGTCATATTCAGGGTAAGCACCGGTTAGCAACCTGAGCAGGGTTGATTTGCCGGATCCGGCACGCCCCATCACACATATCTTTTCATTGCGTTTAATGTTCAGTGTTATATCTGACAGCACCGGGTGCCTGTCTGCATCCGTATACTTGAAATTGACAGCGTTCAATTCAATAGCAATGCCTTCCTTTATATCGGGCATTTCCACTTTCCCACTTTTTTCCAGCGGAAGGTCTGTCACTTTGCCTAATTTTTCTACGGCAGTAAGCACATCGTACACCACATCCAGGTTCGTGATGAGCTTTTCAACGGATGCAATCACCATGAGGATTACGATTTCCGCGGCAATGAACTGGCCTACGTTCAATTGCTGGTTCACCAGCAGCAGGCTGCCCACAATCAGCATAACAGCGGTTATCACTATTTTTAATATGATCAGCGTCCAGTACTGAAAAAGCAAAACCCTGAAATGCGTAGTGCGGGATTGCAGGTAGCCGGATACGAGTGTATCCGCTTTTTCAATGTTCAGTGATGTTTTGCGGGAATACTTGAATGATTTTAGCACACGGGCCATTTCCTCCAGCCAGCCTGCCACGGCAAACTTGTAATCGCTGGCACGAAGGCTGGATTCCATTCCCCTGGCGCCGGTCATACGCAGGATAAGATAAACCAATATCAACAGCGATATGCCGAAAAATATGAAAACCGGGTGGTACATAGACAGCAGCAAGAGGCCAAAAATGAGCTGTATCGTTGCTGCCGGCACATCCAGCAGCAGTTTGGCAATCCCTTTCTGCAGGTTAACCGTATCAAAAAAACGGTTTACCACTTCCGGCAGGTATTTGCCATCAATGGCCGGCATGCTGAGCCTTGGTATGCGGTCGGTAAATTCAAAAGCATACCTCACAAATATTTTCTGCTGCACTTTTTCTATATGCCGCATCTGGTTTACCTGTAACATACCGTTCAGGAATACCCCCAATACTACAAAAATGATCAGTACTACAATGGATGTGGAAAGGCTGCCACCCAGGACGAAACTGATGATGGACTGGATGCCGAGTGGCAGTGACAGTTGGATCAACCCTCCCAGGATGGCATAGAAATAGACAGACGAAATTTCATTAGTCTCCAGTTTGATAACCCTGAATATTCGCCTGAGCGGGTTGGTAAAAATGTCATTAACTTCTGATGAAGCCATAATTGTTGGTTTAGTACTGTCAAAGAGAGTTCCACGATAGCCTTTACTTACAAGGGCTACCTTTTAAAGTGCTGCAAAAATAAAATCCGGGAAACAGCAACAAAGCTGGTAATGTTGATTTTACAAATAATTAACTTCCCTTAACAGTCATAAACTAACAAGCTCACCTGTAAAAAGTTCAGCGATTAATGTAAAAAACAGCTTCTTTGTTCAACAAAACTTATTCGAACAACTCGGCCTGCCCGCCAGGCTGCTCTTTCCTTTCCCATTCCATTTCAACCGATTTGGAAAAATCAACCAGCTTGGCGCCAACGGCTTTCCAGCCCATCACTTCCACCAGCCTGTCTACCTTGAATTTGGCCTTGCTCACCTATTGCCCGCGGCCGGTTTGCACTTTTAAAACCGGTGATTCATCGGTGGTAACCGCTTCCAGCCTGTTATCTTTACCTTCTTTGATGAACAGGAACCGGCTGTTTAACGTAGTCGTTTCAATCCTGAACCGCTTGATATTGTATTGCAGTTTCTCATGATCCAGGTATACGGCTGTAATGATCTTTTCAGGATCATATTTTTCCAGCAGCAGCATTTTATCGGGGTCAAACCGCTGGGTAAGTTCCTGGTCAAGTATCTCGTAATTACCATCGGTATAAATGGCCAGCAGCCTGTCTTCGGCTTCAAATTTACCGAGGTATTCTCCTTTCTCTTCGGTATTGAGGCGGCCAAACTTGTTGTCGAACCATAGTTTTTTCGCATCCAGCGTAGATTTGCCGGCTTCCTTGAATTTTACCGATTTGATGGGATATTTGGTTACCTGGTTACCAATGCTGCCCCTGTTCTTTATCTCCAATTCCTCAAAATAGAATTCCAGTTCCTTTTTCTTGGCGCTGCAATTGGGGCTCAGGATAATTTTTACCACTTCTGCCTCACCGTTAGGGTTACTGGAGAAATAATGCACCCGGCTTTTGTCGGAACCTTTGGTAAGGTCGTAATCCTTGTCGCGGGTAACGCCCGTTACATTGAACCTTTTTGCATAGCTCACGCCTGTTTTACCATCTACATAAATCATATTATAGGTGGTGCGTTCGTCTCCTTTCTGAAAAACGGCTACATGCAGGATGTCTTTGCCGATGAACACTTTGTCTGACACTTTCACCACTTTCATATTTCCGCCCTTGGTGAATGCTATGATATCGTCCAGGTCAGACACTTCCGCCACCAGTTCGTCTTTCTTCAGTCCCGTACCGATGAACCCATCGGAATAATTCACATAGAGCTTGGTATTGGCCATGGCTACTGATTTGGCCTGGATCACATCAAACAGTTTCACTTCAGTTTTCCGTTCCCGTCCCTTGCCGTATTTCTTCAGCAGGTTTTCAAAATAGGCCACGGCAAAATCCACCAGGTTGGCCAGGTCGTGCTTCACCTTTTTAATTTCCGCTTCCAGGTTCTTTATCTGTTCGTTCAGTTCGTCTATGTCGAGGCGGTAAATCCTGCGGACAGGCTTCTCCGTTAGTTTAATGATGTCTTCTTTCGTGATCTCCCTTTTCAACTGTTTCTTGAACGGGTTAAACGCTTTGTCAATAGATTGCAGCACTTTCTCCCAGGTTTCGTGCTTCTTTTCCAGTTCCTTGTAAATCTTTTCTTCAAAGAATATCTTCTCCAGGGAAGTATAATGCCATTTCTCCTGCAGTTCGGCGAGTTTTATCTCCAGTTCCTTTTTCAGGAGGTCTTTGGTATTGTCGGTTGCAATGGTCAGCAGTTCTTTTACCGAAAGGAACCGCGGTTTCTTATCAACGATCACGCAGGCATTGGGGGAAATGCTCACTTCGCAATCGGTGAATGCATAGAGCGCATCAATGGTGATATCGGGTGAAATGCCGGGAGCCAGTTCGATGATGATCTCAATATCGGCAGCCGTATGGTCTGTCACTTTCTTTATCTTGATCTTTCCCTGGTCGTTAGCCTTTACAATGCTTTCCATCAACTGCGTGGTGGTTACACCGTAAGGTACGCTTCGTATAACCAGCGTTTTTTTGTCCACTTCCTCAATGGCAGCCCGTACCCTTATTTTGCCGCCGCGTTTCCCCTCATTATAGTTGCTGGCGTCCATGGTTCCGCCGGTCTGGAAATCGGGAAGGATGTCAAATTTCTTTCCCCGCAGACATTTGATGGAAGCTTCAACCAGTTCGCAGAAATTATGCGGCAAGATCTTAGTTGCCAGCCCAACCGCAATTCCTTCTGCTCCCTGTGCCAGCAGTAATGGGAATTTCATCGGTAACGTGATGGGTTCATTCTTACGGCCGTCGTAGCTTAATTGCCAGTTGGTGGTTTTGGCGTTGAAAGCCACTTCCAGGGCGAATTTGCTCAGCCGGGCTTCAATATAACGCGGGGCAGCTGCTTCATCGCCGGTGCGTACATCGCCCCAGTTTCCCTGCGTTTCAATCAGCAGGTCTTTTTGTCCGAGGTTTACCAGGGCATCGCCAATACTGGCATCGCCATGCGGGTGGTATTGCATGCTTTGCCCGATGATATTGGCCACTTTATTGAACCGGCCATCGTCCATTTCCTTCATGGCGTGAAGGATGCGGCGCTGTACCGGTTTTAACCCGTCTTCTATGGCAGGCACAGCCCGTTCCAGGATTACATAGCTGGCATAATCCAGGAACCAGGTTTTGTACTGGCCGCTAACGCCGGTGTCGGCATGGGCATATTCTTCTTTTATTTTTTTTGACATAGTGTTGTTCTGAAAGCCGTTTATTTTATTGTTTCACGCAAAGGCGGAAAGGCAGAAATATTACCAACTTCATATATGGTAGCCCAAACGTTTTAAACGTCTTTAACGATTTAAACGTTTAACGTTTAACGTTTAACGTTTAAGTCGTTAACCACTAACCCTTCCCCTTCACCTCAAAATCCTTCATCCCTCCCACTTTCCCCTGCACATCAAACATATCCTGCGCTATCATCACTTTCAGCCGCCACAGCAGGTACATATCGCCGGTAGTATGTTTGGCTTTCGACAGGAAATGATGGATCACTTTGGAAGCTTTCTGCCAGTCGCCCGTAACATATTTCTTCAGGTCTGCATCATAGAAACCGTAATCTTCCTGAACCAGTTTCTTCCCGCCTTCCAGCAGCCGTACGCCGCGGCCTTCTGAACAAATTTTCGCCCATTCATCGGGGTCCACTTCAAACTCGCTTAATGTGATCTCCCGGGCCAGTTTTTTAGCCTTTATGAATTCTTTTGCCGGTATCTCGCTCAGCCAGGTTGGGTAAAAGATATGGCCTTTGTCGTTGAAGAATGGCAGGTTATTCAGGTACAATATCATCACACGTCCCTGGAATTCTTTCATATAATGAAGCAGCCAGTAATAGCCGCAAACATCGTGTTTGTTTTGGGCCGCCCATATCCAGATGGTTTCCGTTTCATCGCGGAGCATGGTTCCCACCAGTTCGGCGGCCGTTTTGTAATCATCTACATCACCATTATCTACGCTGCCATCTGCATCCCCGCCTGCCAGCACTTCGCGCCACCATTGCCTGCGGGCTTCTATCCCTTGCTGCACATACAGATTATCCAGTGGGCCAACGGCGTAATCATCCTTAATCTGTACCACTTTGCCAGCCAGCGTTTCATCCATGGCGATGGCTTCTTCCAGTACGGTTACATCGGTTTGGTTAAAAACTATATGAATCATTTATATAATTAAGAATTATGAGTAATTAAAAATTAATAATTAACAATTAACAATGATGGTTGACCCGCACTTTAAAACTAAAATTGATGGGTCCGCTTTGCGAACGTTTTAACATTCATTATGCCTTTCTTTCAGAAGGGCTTTGGCATTATAAGTTTTCTTAAGTGGAAGTCAAGAAATCTATTTTATTTCGTTTTCTATTTTGGTATAAACTTTATTTATGGAGAATCAAACGACTTTGCTTATTTTCATGTTCGGGTTTGGAATTTTTTTGCAGGCGG
>CALKVC010000234.1 GCA_937996595.1 uncultured Chitinophagaceae bacterium | reverse complement strand
GAAGTCCTTTATTTAGCACAAAATCCGAATAATGAAAATGAGTTAATTTGTCTAGGGCATAACGGATTATCTGTCACCAATCTGCTGACCAGAAAACGTTTACTCCAAATAGAATTACCAAATGCAAATCATGAGCCCATCGCATTGGCAGATGGAAATTTGTTAATCAATGCGAATAAAAATAAACAGTACATAGTAGATTTTAAGAAACACCAACTGATTCCCTGTTCGTTTAAAAATATAGACTTTGAACTTGGTATAATTACTGCGTGTAAAGATGCCCATGGTGTTGTTTGGTATGCAAGCAATGGGTATGGGGCAATCCAATCAGATACTAAAAAAAGCAATTTTGATACTAAGGATGCAAGATACTATGGCATGGTATACAGAGCCGAAAATACACCAAGGGTTCATCGTTTTACAGAAGAAGTCAATGAAGCCACCAAACTATATTTTGGATTAAATAATATTACCGAAGATAAAAAGGGTACTTATTGGATTTATGCAAATAGAGGTAATTCCAATTTCAATCAATTACTTTCTTACCCCTCTGTAACCCATCTTGTAAAACGATTCAAAACACTCCTTTTTGCAGATGGAAACAATTATATTTATAATGATAAACTCGATAGACTTTGGTTCTATGATGATCGATTTCTATACTTGTTAGATAAAGATAACGGTGAAGTAATTCGTAAATATCAAATTCCGGAGCCTAACATTACAAAAGGTATTGAGTTCGTTCGTGGTTTTCATAGTGATGAACAAGGTGTTTTATATATGGCCACGGGCAATGGTTTGTTTCGCTTTAATCCTGGTGCAGCAGATAGCAATTTAATGTGGCGTAAATACCATCATCAAGAAGGAGATTCAACTACCTTAGTATCAAATTCCTTATGGTGTGTTTGTCCGGATCCTGTTAACCCGTCTAAATATTTATGGCTTGGAACTACGTCTAATGGTTTCAGTCGTTTAGAAATAGCTACCGGAAAATGCATCCACTATTCCGTAAAAGATGGACTTCCCAACAATGTGGTGTACGGTATTTTACCGGATAAATTCAATAATCTTTGGATGAGTACAAACAAGGGCCTGAGTTGTTTTAATCCTAGCAAAAAAACATTTCAAAATTTTGTTGCTGAAGATGGATTACAAGGCGATGAGTTCAACCATTTTGATTATATGAAACTTAAAACGGGAGAGCTCTACTTTGGTGGGGTAAATGGGTACACTATTTTTAAGCCGGAAGTAGTCCTTCAAAAACAAAAAGAAATTCCGATTGTTTTTACCGAGCTGAGTATTGCGAATAAAATCATTGATTGGAAGCAGCATCCTGAAATTTTAGATGCGCCGATTACGTATGCAAAGAAAATTGTGTTTCAACCCAAACAAAATATGATGACCATTTCCTTTGCCACGCTAGAATACAGAAGTAACAAAAAGAAGTTTTATAAATACAAATTACATGGCTTGTTTGATGAATGGACTGAACCTTCTGTTAAAAACGAAGCAACTTTTTCTAATCTATCACCTGGCACATATACGTTGGAAGTTACCGGAACCAATACGGATGGTGTTTGGAATTCGAAAGGCATTTCCATTGAAATTAAAGTGCTACCAGACTGGTATCAAACCTGGTGGTTCAGAACATTAGTTGGTTTATTTCTGACTTTGGTTATTTATCTGTTTTATCGCTATCGTTTACAGCAACAGCTTAAATTCCACAAAATGCGCAACCGCATTGCCGCCGATTTGCATGATGAAATTGGATCTACCTTGAGTAGTATCTCAATCTATAGTGAAGCGGCAAAAAAAATCACGGATGGTAATAAGGCAACTGTCAAGGTATTGAATAAGATCAGTCAAAATTCAACACAAGTCATGGAAACCATGAGTGATATTGTCTGGGCCATCAACTCCAGTAATGATAAAATTGATAACCTCATCAATCGAATTCGGATTTATGCCGTACAACTCTCTGAATCAGCTTATTTCGAGTTGCACTTGGCGGAGAATGAACACATCCCCGATTTTAAATTAGATATGTATCAACGAAAACATGTTTATCTTCTTTTTAAAGAAGCAATCAACAATATTGCCAAATACCATGCAAGAGAGACAGGAAAAAGTGTGCGCTAATGCCTTATTTTTTAGCAGAACATGTATTCAACCCGAACAAGGTATATAGCGGGCAAAAACTTACCAGGCTGGTAAGAACAAAAACAGCAGCCAGCACCATCAAAACGATGCCCAATGTACCGGTTATGGTATTGTTGAAATAAAGCACAACCAAAACGGCTGCAATCAACAGGCGTACAATACGGTCTACGGTTCCCATGTTCTTTTTCATAATTGTTAATTTTAATTTTTTATAAATTTTATTATTAATACAACTGCATAAACGATTGCGATACATGTGATGCAAACCAATACCAGCTTAACAAGTTTTTGCTGCATTCAGGTTAATGTTGATTAACTGCTATTCCAAGTTACAAAAATTACAGCTAACACTAATCAATGTACAATTTCGGAAATACTCAAATGAACAGCATATGCGTGCCCAATCCGCTTCCCTGTTTGTAAAAGTCTCCTACTGTTAATACGCCATCCAGCCCTTCATACATATCTTCTTTCTTATAATGGAACATTTCCATAGCCAGTTTGCAGGCCCATAGCTTAACGCCTGATGCGGTAAGTATATCGAGGAACTCATGCACATCCGGCATATCAATTTTCTCCATCTCTTTTTTCATCATAGAAGTAGCCAAGGCCTCAACGCCCGGCAATCCGCCCAGCAAGGTAGGCATATGCATAGCCGGATTCCCTACTGTAGCCACATGCAGGTGTTCCAGTTTTTTCTTATGCACGGCTTCCAGCCCGAAAAATGTAAAGAACATTTCTGCTTCAATCCCTTCCATCCTGGCGCCATTGGCCAGTACAAAAGCAGCGTAAACGTTTTCCAGTGTTGCTTTAGACAGGATGATCATCATCTTCCTGATTTCACCATTATATTCGTTCATGATCAACTAATTTTAGTGTTTAAAAATCAGATACAACTGGCAGGTTTCGGTATGCCGGCGATCTTTGTGGCTGTTTTCAACGGAGCATTGGGGAACAGGGCATAGAATTCCTTGATATCAACTACACCGCTTTTACCAATCTTACGAATGCTGAGCGGTACTTCCTTCCTGAATTCGTCCTGTATATAACTAATCACTTCCCAATGCCTGGGAGACAGGCTGATATTGGCTTCTGCCGCCAATGCTTTACCGATATCTTTGTTCCATTGTGAAAAATTGGTCATGTAACCTTCTTCATTCACTTCAACCGGAATTCCGGCAATTATCTTTTCCATAAAAATTGTTTTATCTGTTAATCAAAATGTTTTCCTGATTCCTGCATAGTGGCTGAAACGAATGGAATGTGAGTACCTTTTAACAATACGTTCCAGTAGATCCACCTGAAAGCCAGCTTACCCATATGGTTCATCCTTGATTCCTTCAATAACCGTAACGGCCCCACGCCGGGGAATGGGAATTCACCCTCAACCGGTTCATGGGTATAATTGAAATCTATCAGGAGTGCCTTACCGTTACCAGTTTCAACAAAGCAATTGGCATGGCCGTCGAACTCTTCCTTAAGCGGTTCACCTTTAATGTAACGCAGGATATTGTCTGTCAATATCTCCGCTTCAAAATGCGCAACAGAACCCGCTTTGGATGCCGGGATATTGCTGGCATCACCAATAACAAAAATATTCTGGTGCTTCAGTGACTGCAGGGTGCCTTTATTGGTAGGTACATAATTGAGGTCGTCGCCCAGGCCAGACCTTTCCATGAGTTCGTCACCCTTATTCGTTGGAACGGTAACCAGGAGATCAAATGGTATTTCTTTTCCGCCATAGTCGATGATTTTCTTATTATCATTATCTACTTCTGCGATGGCGAAATCGCTTTCAATATTGATGCCCTTCTCATGCAACAGGTGGTCGAGGGCCGCTGTGGCTTTGGGTTTGGTAAAAGCGCCGCTCATGGGTGTTACATAAGTGATGTCAACCTTATCCCGCATATGCTTGTTCCTGAAAAATGAATCAGCCAGGAATGCGAATTCGAGTGGTGCCACGGGGCACTTAATAGGCATTTCGGTGATATGAACCACGAGTTTTCCGCCTTCCCATTCCCTCAACTTATTCCGCAAAGCCAGTGAACCTTCAAATGTATAAAAATCGAAAACTGATTTCTGCCATTCAGGCCCATTCATACCTTCAACTTCTTCGGGTGCTATTTTAGCCCCGGTTGCAATGATGAGTATATCATATTTTAACTGGTCGCCGCTTTTCATTTTTACCAGGCTGTTTTCCGCATCAACCATTTCAATTTTATCAGTCAGCAGCCTCACTCCTTTTGGTATGAAGTCGCGGATTTGTTTGATGATATCCTGTGGTGTATAAATATCAAATGGAAGGAAAAGATAACCGGGCTGATAATGGTGTTCCTCGCGTTCGTCAATGATATCTATCTCCCATTCCTGTTTATCTAATTCGTGTTTTAGGTGATTGGCCATCATGGTTCCTGCGGTTCCTGCACCCAATATCACTAATCTTTTCATAACTTATAGTTTTTACTTATTCAATTAAACAACTGTAATTTTCGGTTGGAATATTATTTTAGATTTCACTGAGTTTGATATAAGGCATGCCGCCTCAGATTTCTCCAGGATCCGCAATGCCCTGTCACGATCATTCTCTTCATGGATGGTTAACACAGGTGAAAGAGTAATTTCACTGATCATAAATTTGTTGTCAACCCTTTCCAGTTTTCCGGAAGCATTGCTTTCAAACTTATCGAAATTGAATTTAGAGTTTTCGGCGATAGCCAGGAATGTAGTCATCAGGCAACTGTTAACGGCTGCTACCAGTAAATGTTCCGGCGACCAGATACCGCTCATTCCTTTTGGGAATTCGGGCGGAGTGGCCACTTCTATGGTTGATTGCAATACCGGCGAACTCATCATTCCCTTTCTCTCTGTTTCCCAATTAAGGTCTACGTTATAATAATGTACAGTTTCCATTTTGTTGTTTTTTATATTAATTTTTAATACAACAAAAGTATCCTTACATGCTGTACGGTTATGTAACAAATATTACACAAAATGGAATAATGATATGTGTCATAATATGTTATGACAAAGATTAGGTTGGGGGTAATTCACCGTCATTTAACAATTACGTGTTGTACTATTGAATATTCCAATTTTTCCTGTAATTTCTTTTTGAATTTTAATTTGTACCTTTTTGCTTGCCCAAAAAGGTACCCAAAAAAGGCCCCCGCAATC
>CALKVC010000233.1 GCA_937996595.1 uncultured Chitinophagaceae bacterium | reverse complement strand
ACCCGTAGCTGTGGGTTTTGTGCAGTGGCTACAGGCAAGCCCGAAGCTGTTGATTGGGATGAACCCCAACGTGTAGCCGAAGCCATTCACCTGATGAAAGTGAAACATGCGGTGATCACTTCCGTAGACCGGGATGAACTGAAAGATGGTGGTAGTATCATCTGGCAAAATACCATCCGGGCCGTGAAGGCGTTAAACCCCGAAACAACACTGGAAACGCTGATACCCGATTTCAGGGCGCAAAAAGAAAATATACAGCGCATCATTGATGCGGCCCCCGAAGTGGTTAGCCATAATATTGAAACAACCGAACGGCTGACCAGGCTGGTTCGTATACAAGCAAAATACTGGCAGAGCATGGAAACCCTGAAAATATTGAAACAAGGAGGTATGCGTACAAAAAGCGGCATCATGCTCGGGCTGGGTGAAGCCAAAGAAGAAGTGGTACAGACTTTAAAAGACCTCGCTTCAGTTGGTGTAGATGTAGTCACCATCGGACAGTACCTGCAACCCACCAAAAACCACCTGCCGGTTAACCGGTTCATACACCCGGATGAATTTGCCGAATTCAGGGAAATTGGCTATCAGCTGGGAATCGACTATGTTGAAAGCGGGCCGCTTGTGCGCTCATCTTACCACAGCGAAAAGCATGTGATTCCGGGCTGGGGGCGCAATAAATGGATGGAATCCAAAAATGCCACTATACATAACGGTTAACCATACCTGCAGTTAACCGTCCGTTTTCACCGATTTCCACCTGCCGCTTTTCAGGTACCAGAATGCCATAACAAATATGGAAGTCCAGTATATGAATTCATTGCTCCAGGCCATGGCCAGGGAAATATAATTCACCTTCATGAATATCCAGGTATAAACCAGGTACAGGGTGATGGCAACCACTTCAATGATAAGGTTTACACGGGTTTTACCGGTACCCGTTACACCATTGAGCCAAATATTGGCGATGCTCATAAACAGTAAGCCAAGGGATACCACCCGCACTACGGGGATACTTTCCCGGATAAATACTTCATCCTGCCCGAAGAGCCTGAAAAACATATGCGGGAACAGGTTAAGCAGCAGGCAGGTGAAAGCACATAAACCGGCACTCCAGTAACTGATACGTGTAATCGCTTCCAGCACCTTGTCTTCGCGGCGCTGGCCAACCAGGTTGCTCACCATGGCATTGCTTGTGCTGGCCAGGGCCCATACAAATACACCAACAAGCCCGAACACATTACGCATCACATTGCTGATAGATTTTGCCATCACCCCCTTTGATTCTATCAGCAGGAAAAAAATAAGCCAGGTGGTAACACTGATGATGTACTGGGTTACCAATGGAATGGAAACACTTAATATCTGCCGGCTGGTTTCCCGGTGATACCGGAAGTTTTCGAGCAGCTGATATTTTTTCTTCAGCCCGGTGCCAAACAATACGGCATAAACCACCAGCATCCCCGAAAATTCGGCAATCACCGATGCCACCGCAGCGCCATTGAAACCCAGTTGCGGAAATCCCGCTTTTCCAAATATCAGCAGGTAATCGAACAGCACATTCACCAATGCCTCCATAATAAAACCAATCATCAGGTACCGGCTGTTTAATGAAGCCACCAGGAAAGCATTACCCATCTGGAAAAGGTATAAGAACGGAAGGCCGATAATCCTTATCCTTAGAAAACTCATTTCTTCCGGATAGGCGGCCGGTTCTGCAACGGCTTTCATGATGAAGGGGGCAATGAGCCAGGTGAACAGGATACAGATGATTGAAAACTGTATGCAGGTACGTATCCCCTGAGCCAGAATCGTTTTAAACATATCGCTGTCGCCACTGCCGGCATGCCTTGAAAATACTGTCTGCAATGCATTATTTAACCCATTTCCCGCTACCGCAAAAATGAGGTAAAACACGCCGGTTATACCTGCATTGCCCAAAGCCTCATTACTTAACCTTCCCAGGAAAATGCTGTTGGTTAGCATGTTTATCTGCGGTATGAGTATAGCCAGCGTAATGGGTAAAGCTATAGAAAGGATTTGCCGGTTGTTCACCTGCACTTTTAAATCATTTATAACTGCTGAACTTTCCATAAAGTCAGCAAAAATATCTTATTTTGCCTCCCTAATTAAAAGAATTGAAAACGGCCTTCAATATTCAACCCGAAATAGAGGAGACAGAAAATCTCCACCTGCTGTTTGAAGCAGGTGATTACGGCATTTCATGTTGCTGGTTTACAAAAAACCCGGTTGATGTAAAAGGCATATCAGTGTATAATTTCCCCATCACTGCCGATGCAACAGAAAAAGCAAGGGAACTGGAGAAATTACTGCTAACGGAACCCGCATTTACAAAAACCCCGCTTTCAACAAGCATTTGTTACAACTTCAGGGAATCAATGCCCGTACCGGCTGAATTTTACAAACCAGGCTGTGAAAAAGATATGTTATCACTTTTGTTTGACTGTGGCCCCGAGTACCACCTAAGCAGTGAAGAGGTAACAGGAAAAGGGATATTAAACTTGTATGCTGTAAACAGGAATATCAGATCTGTTATTGAAAAGCATTTTACCAGTGCACATATTTTTCATGCCAGCAGCAGGCAACTGGTTTTGGAAGCGCCAACCGGCAATGCATTGTATTGCACCGTTTTCCATAATATGGTTAAAGTTATCCTGTATAAACAAGGTGAGTTGCAACTGTTGCAGTACTACAACTATGCCGGAACAACCGATGTAGCGTATCACCTGCTTAACAGCTGTAACCGGTACAGTATCAGCCCCGGTACGGTAAATCTTCGCTTATGCGGATTGATTGACACCGGTTCATTGTTATACAATGAACTGTATAAGTACTTTTCCCAAATCAGTTTTCATGAAACCGGCAGCAATATGCATGAAAGGGTGACATTTTACCCCGCCCATTATTTCAGCCATTTAACCGACTTGCTGCCATGCGAATCATAAGCGGCATACATGGCGGCAGAAAAATAGCCCCTCCGGCAAAAATGCCTCATACCAGGCCTACAACCGATATCGCAAAAGAAGGCCTGTTTAATATCATTCAGAATAACCTGGATATTGGCGCGCTAAAAACGCTTGACCTGTTTGGCGGAACCGGTTGCATCAGCTAT
>CALKVC010000232.1 GCA_937996595.1 uncultured Chitinophagaceae bacterium | reverse complement strand
TGGTCGGAGAACCGTTCTTGCTCAGGAATGTGTTTACGCCCACAATGGGATATTCGCCGGTATGTTTGCGTGTTTCGTAGTATAAACTCTCTTCCTGTATCTTGTTGCGCTGGTACATTCTTTCCATAGCGCCCAATACGCCGCCGCGTTCGGTAATCCGGTGAAATTCGTTCATCACGGCCTCTTCCACCAGGTCGGTGAGTTCCTCGATCAGGAATGAACCCTGGTTGGGATTTTCATTCTTAGCCGTACCAAGTTCGCGGTTAATGATAAGCTGTATTGCCATGGCCCTGCGTACGCTTTCTTCGGTAGGTGTAGTTATCGCTTCATCGTAAGCGTTAGTATGTAACGAGTTACAGTTATCATATATGGCGTATAATGCCTGCAGGGTTGTACGTATATCGTTGAAATCTATTTCCTGTGCGTGCAGGCTCCTGCCACTTGTTTGAATATGGTATTTCAGTTTCTGGCTGCGGCTGTTTGCCTTGTATTTGTTCTTCATCGCCTTTGCCCAGATGCGCCTGGCCACACGGCCAATCACACTGTATTCAGGATCCATGCCATTACTGAAAAAGAAAGACAGGTTGGGTGCGAAATCATCTATATGCATGCCCCGGCTCAGGTAATACTCAACATAGGTAAACCCGTTTGATAAGGTGAATGCCAGCTGGCTGATCGGGTTGGCGCCTGCTTCAGCAATATGGTAACCGCTGATACTTACGCTGTAAAAATTCTGCACATTGTTATTGATGAAGTACTGCTGTACATCGCCCATCAGTTTCAAAGCGAATTCCGTAGAAAATATACAGGTGTTTTGTGCCTGGTCTTCTTTTAAAATGTCAGCCTGCACAGTGCCCCGCACGGTAGACAGCGCCCTGGCTTTTATCTCTTCGTACACATCGGCAGGTAATACGTCTTTTCCGCTTAACCCGAGGAGTTTTAACCCGAGGCCGTTGTTTCCTGCAGGTAACGCCCCTTTCAATTCGCCTTTTTCAGGAATTACCGGCAACCCATCCGTTCCGGTATATTTCGGTAACGTATGAACGTTGTAGCGTGATTCAATGATGCCGTTCACCTCATCCCTGAGGTTGTTATCCATAATATACTTTTCACATTGCTGGTCGATAGCCGCATTCATGAAAAAAGCGAGCAATATCGGTGCAGGGCCGTTGATCGTCATGCTCACCGATGTTTTCGGATCACAAAGGTCAAACCCGCTGTACAATTTCTTGGCATCGTCCACTGTGGCGATGCTAACCCCGCTGTTGCCCACTTTTCCATAAATATCAGGGCGGTAAGCCGGGTCTTCCCCATATAATGTTACACTGTCAAAAGCCGTACTCAGGCGCTTGGCCGGTTGTCCCAGGCTAACATAATGGAACCTGCGGTTTGTGCGTTCGGGGCCGCCTTCGCCTGCAAACATCCTGGTTGGGTCTTCTCCTTCACGTTTTAAAGGAAACACACCTGCCGTGTAAGGGAATTCTCCCGGCACATTTTCCTGCAACTGCCATTTCAGGATATCACCCCAGTCGCTGTATTTGGGCAACAACACTTTGGGTAAAACCGTACCTGATAAACTTTTATAGGTAAGCGGTTGCTTAATGACCTTGTCGCGTACCTGGAATTCATAATGATCCTTACTATAACGTTCTTGCGTAGACGCCCAATTATCGAGTAATTTTTTTGCGCCAGGATGGAGTTGGCCTTCCAGGTGTTTTTTTAATTTTTCAAGTTCTGAAACCGCATCCGGGGCTGAAACTGCCGACAGTGTTTTTATAGCCCCGTCAACCTGGTATAACTTACTGGCAATAGCCGCCTGCTGGTCTGCCTGTTCATCATATGTCTTTATGGTTTCCGCAATTTCAGATAAATAGCGTACCCTGTTAGGTGGAATGATGGTACTCTGGTTGCTTGTATCTTTACTATGTGCATGATGAATTATAGATCCTTTGAATGTAACACCGGTCTTTTCTTCCAGTTTTTCCATCAGCCTTTCAAAAAGTTCATTTACGCCGGCATCATTGAACTGGGCTGCAATGGTTCCCACCACCGGTAAGTCGTCATCTTTCTTCTCCCACAGGCCATGGTTACGCTTGTATTGCTTGCGTACATCATGCAATGCATCCAAAGCGCCTGCTTTATCAAACTTGTTAACGCAAACTACATCTGCATAATCAAGCATGTTTATTTTTTCCAGTTGAGACGGAGCCCCGTACTCCGGTGTCATCACATACATGCTTATATCGCAATAATCCAAAATGGATGCATCGCTTTGGCCCACGCCCGCACTTTCAAGGATGATGAAATCATAGCCGGCCTGTTTGCATATATCAATGGCTTCCTGCACATATTTGCTCAGTGCCTTGTCGCTTTCCCTGGTAGCCAGGCTGCGCATATAAGCACGGGGCGAAGAAATGGCATTCATCCTGATCCTGTCGCCAAGCAGTGCACCGCCTGTTTTCTTTTTGCTTGGGTCAACAGAAATAACAGCGATGGTTTTATCAGTATACATATGTAAAAACCTTCTTACTATCTCGTCTGTAACACTGCTTTTTCCTGCCCCACCCGTACCCGTTATACCCAGTACCGGGCTTTTTGCAGCCGTATTCGGATTATCAATGGCAATGGCTGCATTGGCTTCAGCATTTCCATTTTCCACGTTTGAAATTAACCGGGCAATTTTCCGGATATCCCTTGCTTCACCCAGTTTCAACTCGCCTTTTATAGCCAGGTTCCCATTCAAAGAAAAATCGCACTGCCTGATCACGTCTTCAATCATACCTTCCAGTCCCATATGCCTTCCATCATCCGGACTGTAAATCCGTGTAATGCCATAATTATGCAATTCTTCAATTTCAGAAGGCAGGATGGTTCCGCCGCCGCCACCAAAAATCTTTATATGCCCGCATCCGTTTTCTTCCAGCAGGTCTTTCATGTATTTGAAAAACTCTACATGTCCGCCCTGGTAGCTGGTAATGGCAATTCCCTGTACATCTTCTTCAATGGCACATTCTACAATATCGGCCACGCTCCTGTTATGGCCCAGGTGTATGATCTCAGCGCCTTTGCTTTGCAGGATACGGCGCATAATATTAATAGCCGCATCATGGCCGTCAAACAACGCCGCTGCCGTTACAATCCGTATTTTATTGGAAGGGGTAAATGACATGAAAACTGATTAAAATTATTTACTTAAGAGACTGGTATCAGCATGTAAAAATACATTTTTTCCCATGCAGAAAAAATTACAGTCATTTACGGGAGCCATTAAATATCATTTACCCAAATACAAGCATTCCATTAATCCTTTTGCCGGTTGATACCTTTAATCAGTTTAGGTATGTCGAACAGCAAACCGATTGAAAAATTGAAAGTCCGGTAATCCATTATCTGTCGGCTCATCAGGAAACTGAGACCAAGCTGGTATTCTAACCGTATGCCGGGCAAATTATTCAACCCATATGAATTGACAAAAGCGGGTTCAAAAAATATGCTTGAATACCTGTTGATGCTATCCAGCTTATAATCCTGTTTCTCTACCTGGGTATAATTGGTTTGAATATTCCTGAATTTAACTACGCTGAACCTGGTAGACAATGAAGCAGCAAAAACTTCCCTGCTGCGGAAACTGATGGCAGGTTCCAGGTAATACTTGAATATATCTGCATTGTGGTAGCGGTAATATGGCAGTTGATTATTGTCTTTACCGTTGTCGTTAAAAGTAAAACGGCCAAAGCCGATTCCGCCAAACACCTGGAACATCACTTTTTTACTGTCGTTTATGGGTGTGAAATATCCGGCGCCTAATTCAAACAGGTTTCTTTTATACCTGATTACACTGCTGTCGAAACCAAAGTCGGCAGAATTATCATAGGTTGTTTCTTTCCGGGTAAAATAACTTGCCTGAACGCCCACATGCGGTGTAATTGCATATGCAGCCTGGATATCTGCCCCATTGGCCCTGTTCCGGTCATAACTGTTTTCGGTAGACCTGGCATCGGCATTGGTTGAATAATTGAAAGCCAGCTTACTGTCATTTTTCTCAGTAAGTACAGGTACATTATGGGCCGTTGGGCTATAGGCAAACCTGGGTGTATAACAGGCTGCCATTGATACGATGGCCAGGGAAGCAAACACAAATCTCATTTTATCTCATTTTAAAGGTTAATGATGCAAAATCATGGATACTCAATGCTTCTGCACGCAAATTAAACATTTCATCCTGCAGCATTTCGGGTTCAAACAGTCCTTTTACTGCGTTTCGTAATGTCTTACGGCGCTGGTTAAAGGCCGTTTTTACCAGCAGGTTGTAGGACCGGGCCGATTTCATATTCAAAGACTCTTTTTTCCTGGTAAGCCTGATCACCCCGCTGTTGATCTTTGGCGGGGGATTGAAACTGCCGGGTAATACGTCAAACAGGTATTCAACATCATAATATGCCTGTATTAATACACTGAGCACACCATAGACCTTATTACCCGGGCCAGACGCTGCACGCTCTGCCACTTCTTTCTGGAACATCCCGATTACTACCGGCACATCTTCCTTCCAGTCTAACACCCTGAACAGGATTTGAGTTGAAATGTTATAAGGAAAATTTCCAATAACGGTAAACGGTTCCTCAAAAGGTTTATCCATTTCCAGGAAACTTTGATGAATTATACGGCCTTTTAATGAAGGGAAATGCTTTTCCAGGTAATCCACTTTTTCATCATCCAGTTCCACTGCCTTAAAATGTATGTTTGGGATGTTTAGCAGGTGTTTTGTTAATGCCCCGGTTCCCGGCCCAACTTCCAGCAGGTTGCTGAAAGGGTGTTCGTGCAACGCAGCTACAATCTTATCAATTACGGCTTCATCTTTGAGAAAATGCTGGCCCAGCGATTTTTTTACCGTATACATATCGCTGCAAAGTTAATGAAAACCACCTCCGGAAAAAGAAGTGATTTCATTCATTGGTTATTAGTGAATCAACCTATTCAACGGTCACTTTCCTGCTGATTGATTTACCCTTGCCATTTGTAAGTTTAATGATATACACTGCTTTCAAAAGCTGCAGGGTATGATGATGTGTTTGCGAACTAGTATAAAATGATTCCGCCTTCACTTTCCGGCCGGTTATGTCGATTACTTCCAGGTTAACAACCCCCATATCCTGATCATATACGGTTACATCCAGCAGGCCGTTACCCCCTGGCTGTACTTTCATATGAAACCCTTTCGGGCTTTTGAAGTTCACCCGCTTCACTTCGATAGTCCTGCGCTGGCCATCCATATCTGTTTGGGATAACCGGTAATAGTTTAAACCATATGACGGATGAATGTCTTTTAGCTGGTAGTGCCTGGTAACTGTTGAATTACCCGCAGCATCTACATTACCAAGGAATGAATAGTTTCGCCCGTCAATTGACTTTTCAACCGTAAAGAACCTGTTATTCACTTCCTGTTCAGTAGACCATTTGAGCTGTACGATATCATCAACAGGAGTTGCTGTAAAAGAACCTGCCGTAACCGGCAACGGGAGAGTTACAATCACGTGAAATGAATCGCGTATACAATTGTTTGCGTCACGCACTATATAATCATAATCACCCACTGTTGATGTGTTTACAGAAACCCCCTGCGTGGTGGCGGAACCGTTATTTGGCCACAGGTAAGTGCCCCGCCAGGATGCACTCAGCGTAAGCGCTGTATTCGGGCGAATGATGATATCCTGCACTTTATTCACATCCTTGAAAATAGTGAACTGGTCGCGTATCACCGGAGTTGGAGCAGTTGCATACGAAATGAATTTCACATCCAGCCGGTTGCTGTCCACTTCAAAATACAAACAGCCGCCATTCGTAACATCCGAATAGTACATGCAGTTTTGCGGGTAACCGGCCGTTGTTCCGCCAATCTGCCCCGCAGAGCCGGAAACTATGTACATGGAACCATGGTTATACTTACCGGAATTGTATGCATAGGCACAGGAATTGGCTGTTCCGTCATACTTCGCATTTTGCAGGTTTCCGGTGGCCGTATGTGTGGATGAATTAAAATTTGCATCCAATAACGGGCTGGCATAGGTGTTGTAAAACCCTTTAAGGAGATAACTTCTTTCATAACCGTGCGAATGCCCGCAAAGCACCAGGTCAACCCCGTTACGTTCAAGGATGCGCACAAACCTTTCCCGTATGGCTATCAGGTCCGTTTCGGTATCAGATGTATGGCTGGTTTTTGTATACGGCGGATGATGGAAATACGCAACGGTCCATTTCTTTGTATTGGCCGCCAGGTCAGCTTTCAGCCAGGTGGCCTGCGCGCCGCTGGTATCATACATGTAGGTTGTATTGGCATCATCCTTTCCATATGAATCCAGGGAAATGAAATGCACATCGCCAATATTGAATGAATAGTAATTGGTTACACCAGACGGTACGCCACCTATTTCGCCGGCCATCGGCACATTAAAAATCTGGTGATAGGGCAAATTCCTTAACCCGGTATTGGCAGTAGTGTTTCCATAATCATGGTTTCCGGGAGCCGGGTAAAGTTTTATATTTCGTAAAATATCATCTTTGTATATATCAAAGAACTTGGCCTGGTATTCTTCATCTGTACCGGAGTTATATGCATTATCGCCGAGCAATATCATGGCATCCACATCATTGTTTCCGTTGAATTCAAGAAAAGTATTCTTAACATTTACCTGGTTGGCGGAAGCATTGCCACAATCGCCCAAAGCCAGGAACCGCAATTTACGGGGCGTATTGGCACGTGGTAAGGTTAAAAAATAATTGGAACCGGCAGATTGCAATGTTTGCGTTGTGCTGCCAATGGTATACCAGTATTTCCTGTCTGCCGTTAACCCGCCAATACGAACGATGTGCTCTGTAGTCAACTCGCTTAAAACTTTTGAATTGGGATAATTTCCATAAGAAAAACCCCAGGTAACTTTTGAATCGGTTGGTAAATCGGTCCGCCAGCGTATGGTGATGGAATCTTCTTTTCCCACCTGCAAATACGGGCCACGGGTTAACGAGCTGATGGAGGATCCTATCCCCGTAAGTTCCATATCGAAAAACAGGTCGCTGCTGGTAATTGAATTCTGGTGCACTTCTACAGCTATGATATTGTCACCTGCATTGAACATGTTTTTTGATACAAAGCCAGTATATATATCTGCCCCGTTATTGGCAATGGCCGTATTGGCTAAACTGGCATAGGACGGGTTTGCATTGATATTGTTTCGGAAAGCTTCTACTCCGTTGATCCATATAACAATCCCGTCATCAAATTTTGCCCGTATCCTGAAATTTGCAAATATGTTTGGATCTGGCACATTCACCAGTTTCCTGAAATACATGGTCGGATACCTGGCACCGGAAGTTCCACCGCCGCCTGCCGATGTATTTTCAGGAATCGCTGTATTTCTAACTGGTGGATTGGTTCCAAATCCCAGTGCTGCATTTCCCGTAACCCATGATGGCTCAGCATAAGCCAGGTCTTTCCAGGCAACGGCATCCAGGTTGGTACCGCCACCTTTGTATTTCCATGCCGGTGCACCGGCCAGGTTCTGTCCAAACGGGAAAAACTGCACATCAGCCGGTTGGGCCAGATGAATACCGGTAAGTTCAAGGTCGAAAAACAAGTCTGAACTATTTAAGGCACTTTGATGTATTTCAACCGCAATAATATTTTCCCCGGTTACAAATAAAGAATTGTTCAACGTGCTGCTGTAAATATCTGCCCCGTTGTTGGCGATAGCAGTTGTTGCCAATGTGGAATAGGAAGGCGATGCAGCTATATTATTAATATATGCCTGAACACCATTGATCCAAACCACGATCCCGTCATCAAATTTTGTCCTGAGCAGGAAATTCGCATACACAGAAAGGTCCGGTATATTAATAACCTTCCTGAAATACAAAGTTGGGTAACGTGCTCCTGATGCGCCCCCGCCGCCTGCGGAATTATTTTCGGGTATGGCTGTATTACGCACCGGCGCACTGGATCCGAACCCCAATGCAGATCCGCCGCTAACCCATCCTGGTTCAGCATATGCAAGTGTTTTCCAGGAAACGGCATCCAGATTGGTACCTCCGCCTTTATATTTCCATATCGGCGGGTTCACTCCATTTTGTCCAAAAGGTATCCATATATCATCCGCCTTACCATGAAGCGCTATAAAAATCAGAATGGAAAACAGGATGAACGGAAGGTACTTTTTCATATTGCAAAGATTTATGCATATACAGGTAGATAACGCACTGCATCTATATAAAAATAAGGTTTTTTCCGCTAAAAAGATACCGGAAAAAATCAGCAGGGCAGATTTCAGAATTTTATAAACCAGGTACTGTTGTAAAGCATTGTCTATTTACCTGTTATTACATTCGGAAGTTGTATTTTTACATAGTTTAAACACAAAGCATGCATACAAATGTTGAAAAAAGACCGGTGATTGGTTTCAGTTGCGGAGATATCAACGGAATCGGTATAGAGGTTATCATTAAAACATTAAGTGACAGCAGGATCCTTGACCTGTGTATCCCGGTTGTTTTTGGAAACAATAAAGTGATTAATTTCTACCGGAAATCGATGGCAGATATCAATATCAACAGTTCCATCGTAAAAGATTCTACCCGGTTGAACCCAAAACAGGTAAATGTGTTCAATTGCTGGGAAGAAGATATCCCTGTTACTCCCGGTATATTGAATGATACAGGCGGAAAGTATGCTTCTATCAGCCTGTTCATGGCAGCGGAAGCTTTAAAAAGCGGCAAGATAGACGGGCTGGTTACGGCTCCTATTCATAAAAAGAATATCCAGTCAGACAGTTTTAAATTCTCAGGCCATACACCATTCCTTAAAAACTTTTTCGGGGCCGGTGATGTAGTGATGTTCATGGTTGCCGATAACCTTAAAGTGGCTTTATTGAGCGAACATGTAGCCGTAAAAGATGTAGCAGCCAATATTACCCGGGAAGCTATTGTTAGCAAGCTTCAACTGATGAACCAGTCTTTGAAAAGAGACTTCCTGCTTAATAAACCAAGGATTGCCGTTTTGGCGCTTAACCCGCATGCAGGTGATGAGGGCCTTATTGGAAAAGAAGAGGAATCAATCATAAAACCAGCCATCAAAGACGCCAAACAAAAAGATGTATTTTGCTTTGGCCCATACCCTGCAGATGCTTTTTTTGCCCGTGGGCAACATGAGAAGTTTGATGCAGTGCTGGCCATGTACCACGACCAGGGACTCATTCCTTTTAAATCTCTTGCAACAGGAGAAGGTGTTAATTTTACGGCCGGACTAAAAGTGGTGCGCACTTCTCCCGATCATGGTGTTGCCTTTGACATAGCCGGAAAGGGAATTGCAGATGAAGCATCGCTGCGGGAAGCGTTATACAAATGCATCGATATCATCCACAACAGGAGTGAATACGACCAGCAGCACAGCAACCCGTTAAAGAATATCAGCCGGTCAGTTATTGCCAATGCTGTAGATGAGAAGATAGATGAATGACGGGGCAGTTCCCATTAACATGTTTTTTACCTGAACACTTCGTCGGATACCCCTTTATTAATGATGTAATTACTGAATGTTATTTCCGCTCTTCCTTTCTTTTGCTTCTCCTTATTTGCCTGCGTTACCGTACTACCATCATCAAAATCGAAGGTTACCCCTTTGGGCAGTTTATAATCCTTGGTATTGAAAGAAAAAATCACTTTATCCGGCAAAGCAAATTCCGCATACCTGCTAAAAGTCATTTCCAGTTCAAATGTGCCGTTTTCTTTGGTGGTAGTCCTCGATTTAAGGATGAGGCTTGTAATCGGATCAATATAGACGGTAGATAAAACCACTTCACTGTTTTCATCCAGCGGTAACAATTTCGCCACCCGTACCAAAGTATTCCCCACTTTGTCTGTACCGGCATCAATGATGGTATAACCATTTCCTCCCAGCGCTCCGCCGGCGTTGATGCTCACCGCTCCTTTGGGAACGAAAGAAACCCCTTTTTCACTCTTTATCTTCATCCTGGAAGGTGCTTTAAAATATACTTTCACATTGGCTACGGGAACTTTCAGGAAAGTGACATTAGTCTTCATCCTGCCCTTTGCTTCATAATCATTCACCTTACCAAGCTTTGCTTTGGCATTAGCCACCAGCTGGTTTATGTCCTGCGCCTGCAACATACCGGTAACGGTTACCAGCAATAATGGCAGCAAAATTGATTTCCTTAACATTAATCCATTTTTATCATGATAAAATATCTTTCCGCCTGAATATCACCACCGTTGAGCCAAGTAACACCAGGATATGCGCAGCCAGTATGTACAAACTGTTCCTGATGGCCGGCCAGTTCTCCAGGCTGCCCTTTATGGGTTCGCCATCTGCAGTGGTGCCGATATAAAAGAATCCTTTCCAGCCAACCAGGTATGATGTGAACAGCCAGGGCTTCACATGCTTGTCTATTATAGGCACATTTATATTTGACACTACGGTACAAACAATCACGATACATACGGTAGCAATGATGGGCCCAATCGAATTCTCAGCAAACACAGACAGGAGCATTGCCAGCGCAGCAATAACGGTAAGCGCTACAGCCGCATAACCGAAGGCTGCAAAATAACGCCACATAATGTCATCACTGGTTATCTGCAGTATAAGCGACTCGTCCCCTTTCACCCGGAAAATGAGCATATCATCTGCACCGAATATAAGCAGGCTGAGGAACAAGGCCATAACGGCCATCCATACCAGCAGCATTATTGTATAGATAACAGATGCTGCAAACTTCACCAGTATTAGTTTGGTACGGCTTACCGGTTTAGTAAGCAAAAGCCTCAATGTACCCATATTTGCTTCACCCGAAATGGCATCGCCTGCAATGAGGGCAACCAGTATGGGCACTTGTATTAACAGGGTGTTCAGTATGATATAGCACATGAAATAACCATTGATGGCTTTACTTTTATCTATATCAAAACTATCCTGAACACTTTGCAGCATCAGGTCCATATAACTTTTCCCGTCTGCCTTAAAAGCAAGCTGGAATATGACCACGATGGCCGTTATGGCAGCGAATGCGATATAAGTACGGGGCCTTTTTGATATCTTGTACAGCTCTATCTGAAGCAGGTTAAACATCGGTTTGTTCATTGGTAAGTGAAATGAAATAATCTTCCAGCGAATGGCGTGGTCGGATGGCCAGGATTTTAGCATCCATGCTGTGCAGGGATTCTGCCAGTGCAGGGATTTCATTTTTGCCTAACCTGATTTGAATATGCTTATCCGTTAACGTTGCCTTTGCAGCCCATGCCGTATTACTTAACGCTTTAAATGTTGCCCTGTCGTCTGTTGTTTCCAGTTGCACCATACTGTTTGAAGGATCCAGCAGTTCTGCTACCTTTCCTTCCACCATTTTCTTACCCTTGTGCATGATGATCATACGGTTTGCCATCAGTTCAATTTCGCTCAGGAGGTGAGAAGAAACGATGATTGTTTTACCCATATTCCTGCTGAGGCCGATGATCATGTTTCGCATGTCGGCAATTCCCTGCGGGTCAAGCCCGTTTGTTGGTTCATCCAGGATGATCAGTCCGGGTTCATGCACCAGGGCGATGGCAATACCCAGCCTTTGCTTCATTCCCTGGCTGAACGTCTTTACCTTGCTATTGCTGCGGTCTGCCAGCCCTACCTGGTCAAGCTTTTCCATGATCAACTTACGTGAACCCTTTACACCACTTAGTTTGGCAAAAATGGAAAGGTTATCGTAAGCTGACAGGTATTTGTACATGTCGGGTCTTTCGATGATGGCGCCGGTTTGTTTCATGATGGCATTCCTGTTTTCCGTAAGCCCCTTTCCGAAAATACTAATGGAACCGTTATCGGGTTTTATAAGAGAAAGCAGCATGCGGATGGTGGTAGATTTCCCGGCACCGTTCTGCCCAAGGAATCCATAAATATCGCCATCATAAACAGTGAAACTGAGATCAGTTACCGCATCTATCTCTTTAAATTTTTTTGAAAGGTTGTTTACCTCTACTACTGGGTTCATGGAAAAGAATATCTGTAAAGGTAGAACGGAATCTGCCTGAAAAAGTTCAATTACATCATAAACTTGTGGGAAAAAGTGACATTTTCTTATGAATGGTATTTGCTGAATGCTTTTTTTAAAACTATGGTCTATCCGGGTTTCATGTATGATTGCAGGGCCAGCACATATTTTTCAAAAGCATCAATACCTTTTGGGGTAATCCGGCAAAGCGTTTGCGGGTAATTATCTTTAAACTGTTTGGTAACCTGGATATATTCGGCTTCTTTCAGCTTATTTATCTGTACACTCAGGTTCCCGGCAGTAGCATTTGTTTTTTCCTTGATAAAGGTAAATTCAGCTTCCTTCAGCCCTATGAGCAGGCTGATCACGGCCAGGCGTAATTGTGAGTGTAATATGGGATCAAGTTCTTTGAATTCCATGGTGCCGAAGTTAGCCGATGTTATTTGATTTCCTGTACTGCTTCATCAGCAACAGGCCCGGTATGATATAACCCGCCAGAACCGCTGCGGCCATGATGAGCATATCGTACCTGAATTCCTTATTTACAAAAATGGCAAGCGCCCCGGCCCAGTTTACCATGGCGCCAACGATGAGGGCGCGTGATTTAAGAGCTCCTCCCCTCACCAGCATGAGGAATGCGAAGATCATGAGGAAGAAACCAAAACCACTGTTAGGGCTAACCGCAACATTGATTGAAAATATCACCGTGAACAGGCATATGATAAACCCGATATCCACCAGTTTTAGCAGGTCGCCCACATAGGTGCGAACGGGTTTCTTTTTATGCCTAAAAACATCAAATAGCAGTAATATGATCGTTAGTATGCCGAATATGTTCCATCCCAGGAAAATGTTTGCAGAACCTATATCTATAAACACATAGGTTGAAATGCAGGTTAGGAAGATAAGGCTGCCCCAAAGCAGCCACCCGAACCCGTTATCGGTGATATCTACTTTTGCCTGGGTAATCATTTGCTGTATGATTGTCAGGCTTTCTTCACTGGTCATTTGTTTCCTGTTTTCCATATCATTGCTGGTTTAAGTATTTTTTTCTTAATAGGAATCCAGGGATGATCCATCCAACCAGCACCGCTGCCGAAATGAACAGGATCTGGAAGTTATATGGCACCAGTACACTGCCTGCAGACAAAGCCCAGCATAAAATACCGCCAATTACCAGTGGCCTGAATTTAAGGATTATACCAGACAGGAACGTGGGCATGCCATACATCACCAGTATAGCCGGATTGATGCTCTGGTATGCCTGCTGTTTGATAAGTATAAATATGAAAAGGAACATGGATACCCCGAAACAGAGCCATACAAATTTGATGATGTCGGCTGTATACGTCCTGGCTGTTTCATTTTTTCTTTTCCTTGATAAAAATACCAGTTGGTAAATAACCACCAGCCAGGTAAGAAACCAGATGTAATGAGATTTATCGTACTGAAAAACCTGTATGGCAGTGAACTGGAACAAGCTGCAGATAAGAACCACAAACCCCCATAACAGGTATAAGGTACCAGATTCGCTGAAATTGTTACGGGCTTTGTTGATCATGGATTCGATCAGTTGCAGGCTGCTCTTTTCATTGAATGCTTCTTGCATGGTCTTATTAATTGATGTTTAAAAAAATAAACGGCTGTGGTGCTTGTTTACAGGTTAGCGGCCGGTATTGCATCACTTGCATTCATTGATGAGCACTTCGGTTCGTTGTTTTCCCCAGTTAGGCATCAGCTCGGTTGCAGGTTTGAATGTGGCATACCTTTCCATAGCAGCCTGCAGTACAGGCAGGGCTGTGGAGCATCCGCCGCCAAATTGTTCCGGTGTATACTTCAATCCCATTCCTTTGAGGTAATGCGGCCTTGGGTTTCCGGTATCCTGCTGCATGGCTTTTTCCAGCTGGGCGCCGCTTTCGGTTCCATACTCCATATACCGCTGCATGGGATCAACCATCATGCGGGCACTGGCAATCATGCTTTTTATACAACTGATCTCAGAATTACCTGGCTGCAGAGAATCGGCCCGGTTGATTAATGTTGTAGCCTTATCAGCAATATCATCAATCTTGCTTTTATCGGGTTCCATATAGGTATAATTCACCTGGCAAAAAGCGGCGTAATAATAAGGCAGCCACTGGTTCTTTTCCGCCAGGGCGATGCGTTCAAAATTATTGGCCAGCGAAAGCAGGTTCTTCGGATTTTTGAAACTGGTATCAATGGCTGCAATATTCGCTTTCATGGCTGACATATACCTGTCGCTTTGAGCAAAAGAAAAAAGGTTAACAGCGAGGAGTGTTAAAATAAAAATCGACTTTTTCATTTTTATGTTGTTTTAGTTTAAGTAGCAGATATGTTTGTTTGCCTTTACAGGTTATTATTGATGGCATCCTGCGTTCTGTCAATGCCAAAGCTGATGAAACACCCAATATACAGGAACCGCCTGGATGCCGGTGTAATGGCAACTTTACGATCATTAAGGGTTGAATAGTTATACCCGAAAACCTGGTTCTGGCCCAGCACATTGGTAACAGAAAGCACCCATACAATAAATGTTTTTGTATTTGTTTTTCCCAGGTTAGGCAAATAATTAACGCTGAATCCAAGGCTATTGTAATTGATGGTTTTACCCTGGTCGGCAATCAGGTATTTGCCTGTTCCGTTATCGTACTTAAGATTATAATATGGCCTGCCGCTGGCAAAACTATAGCTGGCATTAAACCCGGTTTTCCATGGCAGCACAAATTTTTTCATAACCAGGGAAGCCGTATGGGTTGCGGCAAAGGAAGGCTGGATCTCTGCCGGATAATTCAGAAAATCGCGTTTGGTGTCGAGGAAGGAATAAGTGACCCAGTAATCGAAATTACGGATGGATTTCTTGTCGCGCCAGAACAGCTCAAACCCTCTCGCATATCCATAACCGTTATTGTTAGCCGCTACATCACGGCCTGTAGGGCCGGTTGAGGTCTTGTACAGGTTTTCATACTGCTTGTAAAAAAGTTCGGCCCTTAACACCCGGTTATTGCTGAGTTTCTGGTATTGCAATATATAATGCGATGCCCTTGCAAAATCAAGGCTGGCATTAGCTGCAGGAAGATATTTCCGTTCCGGGTTCTGGTAAAATATCCCATAGGCAAAAGAAGCCTGGCTTTGATCCCTGAACTTGTAGGCAAGCGATACACGCGGGGCCAGGTTCCACTTATCAAGGATGGCAGTATGTTCCGCCCTTGCTCCCAGCTTGGCGGCAATATTGTTGGTGATGTAAAAATCAGTTTCAGCGAATGCAGCCACCATGTTATCTCTAACCGATTCATCAAAGCGGGTTCCGTCAAAACTGGTATAAGCCGTTTTTTCCTCACTGTACAAATATTCGGCGCCAAAACGCAACATATTAATGCCCTTCAGTTTTTTCTCCAGCAGCATCCTGGCCTGGGCATATTGCGCCTTATTGATCACCGAGAAATTCTTAAGGGCATAATCGATAGGTACAAGGATTACCTGTTTGGTATTTGATGCATCCTGCAATTCATTGGATATATCATCTTTATTGGTACTGTAACTGATGCTCATGTTTGATTTCCATCCTCTACCCATTTTTTCCCTCCAGTTCAGGTTATGATATGTATTCAGGTTTTCCAGGCCGAATGCATTATTAAGCTGAAGCGAATCAATATCAGCAGCCCTGAATCCCAGCTTATTCCAGCTCAGGTAACCGTAGTATTTTATAAAGCCGCCGTTTTTAGTCTTAATGCGGAAATTGGCATCGGCCTGGTGATTTACCGGATTGGTAAAATAATCCTGCCGTTGCTTAATGAACTTGAATGCAAATGCCAGGTTTGTATAGTTATACGTTATACCCCAGGCTGCTTTTTTATTTTTTGCCAGTTTCTGTATACCGCCACCAACGCCAATTACTGATAAAGAAAGATCTGCTTCCGTACGATCCGGAAGGTCTTTTGATTCCAGTATGAGTGCAGAAGAAAGCGCCTGGCCATATAAAGCTGAATAACCTCCGCTGCTGAAAACCGTTCCTTTAAATAAAAAAGGATTAAATCTTCCCCGGGTGGCTATTCCCGGCAGGCTGCTATAAAAAAAGTTATTTACCAGGTTACCGTCCATGAATATCTTGCTTTCAGTGGCCGTACCACCCCTCACAAACAAACCTTCACTTTCACCAATCTGCTGGGTGCCGGGTAGTGTTTTTAATGCACCCACTACATCTGCATTGGCGCCAGCCGTTGTTACAATATCCAATGAGGAGAGTACGGTAGTCTTTTTCTGGTCGCTTGCTTCAAAAGCACCGGCTGTTATAACAACTGCTTTTAATTCAGTTATTAACTCTTTTACTGATATGTTGAGGGTAATATCTTTGTCATTAATTGCAATATTTTTCTCATATGAACTATAACCTGATATGGTAGCTATAATTACCTGGTTACCTTTTTCTACTGTTTCAAATGCATAATTACCCGTTGAATCACTCGTGGTACCGTCATATGAATTCCGGATGGTTACGCTGACACCCTGCAAAGGCCTGTTCTTATTATCGGTCACTTTTCCCATAATTTTTACCTGTGCCATTGCATTAAATGAAATACTAAATAATAACAATATGAGCAACCTTGCCATTTTAATAAATTTGTCACAAACATAAAGTTATTTACATTATAAACCAAATTAAATTTCAATTATTTTTTAGTCATATTCAACCCTGACCATATTGAAAACCTAGATTTTTAACAACCTATAATCCTGAATATCAATCATATACACAATATCAAGCCCCTTGCCTCCCGTACGTTCTGCATTGCTGAAACTTATTCACATCTGAAAAAAATAATTTTTTTATGTGGGTTCAATTTGTAATTTAGCAATAGAATTTAATGGGTTAGTAAGTATAAAGGGTCAGCAGAAATGTTGACCCTTTTACTTTTTTACCAGGTATTATTTCAATTATTTCATGATTCGAATCATGATCAACTAAACAGGATTCTCAATTTTTATTTCTTTGATAAACCTAGTTTTTTAATCTCCTTACTGTAGCCTGATTAAATAAATTTCATTTTTTTTCTTTTCCTTTTTTTTCCATTTACATTTACCGCATGAGTAAAACGAAATCGGCATTTTTTTGTCAGCACTGCGGATATGAAAGTGCGAAATGGCTAGGCAAATGTCCATCCTGTGAACAATGGAATACGTTTGTGGAAGAAGTGATCATGAAAGGAAATGACAAGAAAGAGAAAGATGAATGGAAAGATTTCAATGGATCGGCCAAAATTAAAACGGTTGCCATCAATGATGTTAGTAGTGCAGAAACAAAAAGGATCATCGCCGGTGACCCTGAACTGAACCGAGTATTGGGTGGCGGAATCGTTTCAGGCAGCATCGTTTTGGTTGCCGGTGAACCGGGCATCGGAAAGTCTACACTGTTCCTGCAAATCGGTTTACAACTGAAGGATATAATAACATTATATATAAGCGGTGAAGAAAGTGAACAGCAGATAAAAATGCGGGCAGACAGGATCGGCGCTTCCAATGAAAACTTCTACCTGCTTACAGAAACAAACACGCAATCCATATTTAAAGAAATAAAAAAGTTAAAACCGCAACTCGTTATTGTTGATTCCATCCAAACACTGCAATCCCCTTTTGTAGAATCTTCTCCCGGCAGCATCAGCCAGATACGCGAATGTGCTGCCGAATTGCAACGCTTTGCCAAAGAAACGGATACACCCGTTTTCATTATCGGGCATATTACCAAGGAAGGCAATATTGCCGGGCCTAAAATACTGGAACATATGGTTGACACTGTGTTGCAATTTGAAGGCGACCGTCATTATGCTTATCGCATCCTGCGTACCCTCAAAAACAGGTTTGGCTCAACGGCTGAACTGGGCATTTACGAAATGACCGGCGGAGGCATGCGCACAGTAAGCAACCCGAGTGAAATTCTGATCACCCAAAAAGAAGAACCGTTAAGCGGCATTGCCATTGCAGCTACCATGGAAGGCATCAGGCCATTGCTGATTGAAACGCAGGCATTGGTAACACAAAGTGTATATGGAACGCCGCAACGCACGGTAAGCGGTTTTGATTTAAGGAGGTTGCAACTCCTGCTGGCGGTATTGGAAAAAAGAGGCGGTTTTCATTTTGGTGTAAAGGATGTATTTATAAATATAGCAGGCGGTATAAAAGTAGAAGACCCATCCATCGACCTGGCCATCGTATGTGCTTTGCTTAGCAGTTATGAAGACATCCCGCTTCCCCAACACATCTGTTTTGCGGGTGAAGTTGGTTTAAGTGGTGAAATAAGGGCGGTAAACCGGATAGAACAACGGATTGCTGAAGCCGAAAAACTTGGATTTGAAAAAATTATTGTCAGCCGCTATAATGTTAAATCGCCAGGCAAAGCCAAAACAGGCATCGAAGTAATAGCTTTAGGCAAAGTGGAAGAACTGTATAAATACCTTTTCTAACTTTCTAATTTCCGTACATGATTGCAGTAAGCAAAAGCATACATGATATACTGCACCTGTTTTTCCCGCATGTTTGTACCGGATGCGGGAGCGACCTGTTATCTAAAGAAAGCCTCTTATGTGTTCAATGCATCAGCAACCTGCCGCATACCGGTTTTGCCCTTATTGCCAATAACCCGGTAGAAAGGGTTTTTGCCGGCAGGCTCCCGGTGAGGGCGGCACACAGCGAGTTCTATTTTTCAAAAGGGCAGTTGGTGCAACAACTCATTCATGAGTTAAAATATAAAGGCAATAAGCAAATCGGCCATTACCTTGGTACACATATTGGTTATAGTATATCCACTTCCGCCAGGTTTGCGGGCATCGATTACATAGTACCGCTTCCATTATACGCCAGCAAAGAATTTAAACGCGGATATAACCAGGCAGCCGTAATCAGCCATGGTATTGCTGAGATTACACAGGTTCCTGTTTTGCTGAATAATGTAATACGTAAACGGCAGACAGAAACCCAAACCCGCAAACACCGGGCTGAGCGCTGGCAAAATGTAGATGGCAGTTTTTATATTCAAAACCCGGGGCAGCTTGAAGGGAAAAATATATTGCTGGTAGATGATGTGATAACCACCGGCGCCACACTGGAAGCCTGTGCCAGGGCCATCCTGCAAATTCCGGGAACCAGCATCAGCTTGGCTGCATTGGCACATGCGAGTAAATAAACACATAGAATGTATATCAACTAAAATCAAGTATGACCACCCCGTTGCTTTATATCAACCCGCATAAGCTTATCATCCCATTTTGAGTGCCGCCGTATGGCCTTCGACCAACGGCGCAACCAGCTTAAAGCTTCGAATTATTTATATATATAATGACCCAGCATATTAAAATGATCTGTACCATCATGATAAAACTTTGCTGAGGAATAATAGTACGCTTCTGCATATTTTTACAATTCCGCTTTCACAGAATTATTATGATTATAATCCAATTTCTGGTAAAACACTTCGGGTGTAAAAAGCTCTGTTCCCAGGGGTACTCTTTTCCATATTTGAAATTCACGATTCCCATTATTCACTTTAAACTCATCAAGCATAATTGGGTTACTTCCCCAAATCGAACGGAGCATTTGCTTTGATGTATGTTTCATAAAACTTGCCTGAACGTTTGAAGAGGTAAACCCATTAATTGGCTGCCATATCCAATGAATATGATTGCTCATTATGACAAACGCATTCAATACAATTCAATTATTTAATACTAACCATTTTGCACCGTTGGTTGAAGGCCAGACGGCGGCATTTACTGGTTAAGGCTTGGCTTCGTTAATCTTTTAAAACACACCAGATAGGGCAGCATTAACCAGGTAACCAGCAGTTCATTTTGTTTATCTAAAAAGCGATTACTTACAACAATCTGCATTTAACCAGATTATTGTAGTTTTGTTTCAATGAAGAAACTGCCGCTTGTCATTACGTTTTATATTCTTGTTACTTTGTTATTTTCCTGCCGGAAAGAATCTTTCATAACCAGCCCCGATGCCAGGGTAAACTTCAGCGCCGACAGCATCAAGTTTGATACGGTATTCACTTCGGTCGGTTCTATCACACAATCATTCAAGATTTTCAACAACAACAACCAGAAGTTGCTGCTCAGCAAAGTGAAACTGATGGGGGGCGCCGCTTCTGCATATAAAATAAATATCAACGGACTGGCTGCAAACGAAGCGGATAATATTGAACTGGCTGCAAACGACAGCATGTATGTTTTTGTTACCGTAAATATTAACCCTTCAGCAGCTAACCTCCCATTTATCATCAGCGACAGCATACTGGTAAATTATAACGGCAATAACCGTTTTGTTCAATTGCAGGCTTACGGGCAAAACGCCCGCTTCCTGGATAACCAGGTAATTTCAACCAATACGGTTTGGACCAACGACCTGCCCTATGTTATCCTCAACGGCATACAGGTTGATACAGGCATTTCTCTTACCATCAACCCCGGCTGTAAAATATATGCCCATGCCAATGCGCCGTTTATTATAGACGGAACCCTTGTCATTAACGGTGAAAAGAACCAGGAGGTACAATTCGCTTCAGACAGGCTGGACGAACCGTATAATCATTTGCCCGGCACCTGGCCCGGTATCTATTTCCGGGGAAACAGCCTGAACAATGTACTTTCTTTTGCAATAATCAGGAATGCATACCAGGCGCTGATACTGGATGGCCCATCCCTAAACACAAACCCGAAACTTACCCTGCACCAGTGTATGATTGATCAGGCCTATGATGCAGGATTACTTAGTTTCAACAGCAGTATGGCCGCCGATAACTGCCTCTTCAGCAATTGTGGCAAAAACATAAATATAGCCCTCGGTGGAAATTATGAATTTACCAATTGCACCGTAGCTTCTTACTCCACTACATACCTGTCACATAAATCACCTGTACTAACTGCTACGGATATAGCAGAACAAAACGGAACCATCATCTCAGCCGATATGAATGCTGTTTTCCGAAATTGCATTTTCTGGGGAGATAACGGAATTGTAGAAAACGAAACCATCATAGACAAAAGAAGCAACAATATTTTCCAGGTACTGTTTGACCATTCGCTTATAAAATCAAATACCGACCCGGCCAATGCCATATTGAATGCCGTAACCAGGAATGTTGACCCTTCATTCGACAGTATTGATGTGAGTAACAAGTATTATGATTTCAGGATAACAAAAAACCCATTGGCGCCGGGTATCAACCAGGGAACTGCCGTACCATTTTTACGCGACCTGGATGATAATACCCGGTCTGTAGGCCTGCCCGACCTGGGCTGTTATGAGAAACAGTAGATTATTTACACCTGATGAAAAAAGTACCATAATTACAAAAATGTATCTGCCTGCAACATCAAGTAAGCTTGCAACCGGGAACCCGGTCCGTAAAACTGAACATTTTTATTTCGCCGTTGTTATTATAAAAATTATACGATGATAAAGTTAATAGCCCTGTCTGCTATCATTCTTTCCTGTACCGCTCAAACGAGTTATTCAACAGAAAACAAAGCAACTGAAAAAGTAATGATAAACCCCAACGATACAACCAACAGCATCCACCAGTTTACTGTAAAATCACTTGATGGAGGCATGATCGATTTCTCCGCTTTCAAAGGCAAAAAAATATTAGTGGTAAATACAGCCTCTGAATGTGGTTACACCCCGCAGTATAAAGAACTGCAGTCATTATATGAGATGTACAAAAACAAATTAGTGGTTATTGGCTTTCCTGCAAATAATTTTGGCGGGCAGGAACCCGGATCAGATTCCGAAATAAAATCGTTTTGTGAATTAAATTACGGGGTGACATTTCCCATGGCAGCTAAAATTTCCGTTACGGGTGATGATATGGCGCCGGTATATAAATGGCTGACCCATAAAGAACAAAACGGCGTGCTGGATGCAGAAATCAAATGGAATTTCAATAAGTTCCTGCTGGATGAGAACGGGCATATGATTGAATATTTTCCCAGCAAAGTAACGCCAATGAGTGAAGCAATAACCGGTAAATTATAAATATATGCTGAAACTGGTAACCATTACTGCTTTCTTATTTTTTCAGGGGATTTTATTCATATCCAACCCGGAAAGCAGTGCCCGTTCAACTGATTCCATTTCAGTTCAGCATAAATCTGTGTATGATTTTAAAGTGCCTTCGCTTACCGGCGATACGATAGATTTTGCCGCTTTTAAAGGGAAAAAAATATTGATTGTAAACACGGCTTCAAAATGCGGGTTTACACCACAGTATGAAGAACTGGAACAATTATATCAAAAATACAAGGAGCAGTTAGTGGTAATAGGATTCCCCTCTAATAACTTTTTATCGCAGGAACCGGGTTCCAATGAAAAGATAAAAGAATTCTGCACTAAAAATTATGGCGTTAGTTTTCCCATGGCTGCAAAAATTGCTGTGAAAGGGAAAAATATAGCCCCTATATACAAATGGCTTTGCAACAAAAGTGAAAATGGTATAATGGACGCGAAAATCACCTGGAACTTCAATAAATTCCTGCTGGATGAAACCGGAAAAATCATCGCCTGGTTCCCCAGCAAGGTTTCTCCCATGAGCGAAGACATTACCGGTAAATTGTGAAATAGTTTTTAGTGTATAGTTCTTAGTTAAGCCGCTAACTTGCGAATCTTTATTACGAACAACGAACGATAAACTTCGAACCCCAAACTTCGAACTTCAAACTATTCTATCTTTGCTCCATGCTTTTTCAATCGGTAATAGGACAAAAAGAAATTAAGCAGCAGTTGGTGCAAATGATCAGGCAAAACAGGCTTGGCCACGCATTGCTGTTCCTGGGTAAAGAAGGTTCCGGTGCTTTACCCCTTGCAATAGCCTTTGCCAATTATGTAAGCCTTCCCAAAAACCTGGTTCCCCAACAAAAAGAACCAAGCCTGTTTGGTGATGAACCCGTAACAGATAAAATTATAGCTGACCCGGTTACGCCGGAAGAGATTGATGCATGGATGCAACAGCAACCGGCATGGTCAAAGCTGCATGACATGGTTCACCCGGATATCCACTATTCTTACCCGGTAGTGCCGAAGAAAAGCGGCGACAAACCCATCAGTACAGATTATATCAATGAATGGCGCCGGTTCATTAATGAAAACCCATATGGAAACGTATATGACTGGCTGCAGTTTATAAATGCAGAAAACAAACAGGGCAATATTACAGTACATGAATGTGCGGATATCATCCGGAAAATGAACCTGAAAAGTTTTGAAAGCAGGTTTAAGGTGCTGATCATGTGGATGCCGGAAATGCTGGGAAAAGAAGGCAATAAATTGCTGAAACTGATTGAGGAACCGCCACCCGACACCCTTTTTATACTGGTTGCCGAAAATGAATCCCTGGTACTGCCAACGATCCTGTCGCGTACCCAGTTAATAAAAGTTCCTCCTTTATCTGCACTGGATATTGAATCGGCCCTGGCATTACGGGAAGGCGTTTCCTTGCAAAAAAGCCAGCAGGTAGCAGCTATCAGCGAAGGCAATTACCACGAGGCTCAGCAGCAATTGCACCATGCAGATGATGACTGGGAAGTGTTGCTTAGGGATTGGTTGAACAGTATTGTAAAAACCGGCCCGGCGGCACAGCTTACCTGGATTGAGTCTGTAAGCAAGATAGGCCGGGAAAAACAAAAGCAGTTGCTCAAATACTTTACTCATATCCTGGAAATGGCCATCAGGTTGCGGGTAATTCCACCCGCCTCGGGCCAGGAAGACAGGCCGGATGTTATTTTTGCCGTAAAATTCAATAACCTGTGCGACATAAGCCAACTGGAAGCCATCGCCCAGGAACTGGACCAGGCGGCCTATCATATTGAGCGGAATGCCAACGCCAAAATCCTGTTTCATGCACTTACCATCAAGTTATATCATATTATTAGCAACAAATCAGTAATTTTGATTCAATGAGGGATATGATTGGTGATTGAACGGCATGGTATAACGTCGAAATATAGCAGGCTTTTTTACAATCTACATATAATTGTATTACTTCCCGGTGTTTTCGGGGTGATGTAAGCCAAAATGTACAGTAATGTTATGCTGTACAAGTGTGCGACGCCACTAAAGCCTGTCAACGTGATGCTGCCGGCTCCCCATTAAAAAATTTTAATATTTAAACCTAACATATCATGGGATGTGGAAGTTGCGGTACCGGTAAAGATGGAGCACCGGGTGGTTGCCAGAGCCATGGCCATTGTGCCAGTGGCGGATGCAACCGGATGAATGTACATGATTGGCTGTCTAATTTACCCTTCAGCGACCCTGAAAGCAATTGCCGTATTGTTGAGATCAGTTTTAACAATGGCAGCCGTAAAGACTATTTTAAAAACACAACCCTTCATTATTTTGAAAAAGGAGAAATGGTGGCTGTGGAAGGTGTAAGCGGTTTTGATATCGGCATGGTAAACCTCACCGGCGAACTGGTAAGGCTTCAGTTGAAGAAAAATAAAATAGACGAGAAAAATGCCGAATTCAAGAAAGTGCTGCGCAGGGCCACAGAAGCCGACATGGCCAAGATGAAGGAAACCAAGGCCAGGGAAGCACAAATGCTGATAAGAAGCCGGGCGATGGCACGGCAATTGAAACTGGAATTAAAGATGGCCGAAGTGGAAATACAGGCCGATGGCAGGAAAGCCACTTTTTTTTATATTGCAGACGACCGGGTAGATTTCAGGGAGTTGATTAAATTATATGCTGGTGAATTTAAAGTGAAAGTGGAAATGAGGCAGATTGGCGCCCGCCAGGAAGCCGGAAAAGTTGGCGGCATCGGCAGTTGCGGAAGGGAACTTTGCTGCAGTACCTGGCTGTCTGATTTTAAAAGTGTGAATACCAATGCGGCCAGGTACCAAAACCTGAGCATTAACCAGACAAAACTTAGCGGTCAGTGTGGAAGGTTAAAATGTTGCTTAAATTATGAACTGGATACGTATATGGATGCACTCCAGTTTTTTCCAACAGATGCCGATACGCTGGAAGTGGCAAAAGGAAGGGCTTTCCTGGTGAAGAAAGATATTTTCCGCAACCTGATGTGGTATACGATGGCTGAAAGCAACAAACAATACCCGCTTACCATAGAAACGGTGAAAAAGATTAAGGCACAAAACAGGGAAGGGATAAGGCCCGAGGAAATGGAAACGGTTGAAGTGATTACCAGCAAACCCAAGGAAGTGGAACCGGAATATGCCGACCTGGTTGGACAAATCAGTTTAAGAAGCCTTGAAAAAACAACCCGTAAAAGAAGGGATAAGGAAAGAAGCAGGGAGCAACGTCAGCAAGGTGGCGGCCGGGAGCAGCAGCAAAACCGTAACCGTAACCAACAACAGACAGAACAGGGCAGGCAACAGCAGCCAAAAAGGCCGCAAGGGCCCAAAAACCAGCAACAACCTGCACAACAGCAACCAAAACAGCAGCAGCAAAAAAGGCCACAGGGACCAAACCAGCCGCAACAACGGCAGCCAAAAAACCGCGGCCCGCAGCGCCCGCCCAGGAACGATGATAGCAGGAAACAAGGATAGATAGTAAATTTGCTTTTTCAAACAAACAACTTTAAACTTTAAACTTTAAACTTTAAACCTCAAACTTCAAACCATAAACCCAACCCTTGTCAATTGCAGTAAATAACCTCACTAAAACCTATGGCAGCCAGTTAGCTGTCAACCATATTTCGTTTACTGTAAATAAGGGTGAAATTGTAGGCTTCCTGGGGCCGAATGGAGCGGGTAAATCCACAACCA
>CALKVC010000231.1 GCA_937996595.1 uncultured Chitinophagaceae bacterium | reverse complement strand
GCTGTTGCCCAGTTTGTGGTAAGCATCAATGACAGGTAATCGCTCCAGCCTTCACCGCCCTGTTCGCCATTCTGCAGGCAGGTTGTAACGGCCGGGCCGCCGGTTAACCGGTTTGACACACCATGGCCGAATTCATGTGTTACTATGCCGTTGTCAACATCACCATCCAGGTTAGGTGTTCCATTTAATGTTGCATTAACAACACCATTGGCCAGTTGTGCTACTAATAAGGCACCGGTAACATCAGTAACCATAACAGCAGGAATAGTTAATGTATTATCTGTACCACCCATAATGATCGGGTCGCCCGGAACATTATTGATCATGATTATGCCGATGGCTCCGGCAGCCTGTGCAGCTGCCGCTTTTATAACAAACGTACAGTTACCCCTGTTTATCAATGCTATTTTTCCGGTAAGGCTATTGGTTGGTGCGCCATTACAAGCTTCATGCGTTCCGCCGGCTGCATCATTGAAATACACCACATCACCGGTTACCGGACCCAGGTTAGCGAGTTTATTATTGGTACTATACCCGCTTTCTATTGCTGCATATGTTCCTGCAATGGTTAATGGCGCATTTACGGTAACATTCGTGTTTGCCGGATTACCATCCCAGATAAACATCTGCATCCTGGGCCTGCTTCCATCCGCCGGCGTACTGAAATTTGCGTTGTTTGTACCAGATCCGTCCTGGGCTTCTGCCTGCAGGTAATCGTTACCGTTACCTCCCCTTCCTATGTTATCTGCCTGGAAATTTCCGGCCGCTTCTGTAAAGCCATATTGGTACAGCAAATCATGAATGATATTTGACCAGTAAAAAAGGTTATTCAAGGCAAACTTCTTGTTATTCACTGTTGAGGGCTGCTGGTTAAAATTAGGAGCCTGTGTGAATGTTAAAGCCGGTATGCTTGTTGTTGATGTGTCTGGCCAGTTGGTGGTTGCATTGGATGTATTGTTTCCTGCAGCATCCAGGTAAGCAAACACATTATTTCCCCTGGTCACTTGATGGTTTGTGGTACCATCAAAATGCCAGCCATGTGTTGTGGCATTATTACCTGGCCCTGCTAATAACCAGGGGTTGGTAACTTCTGCCACTGAACCATACTTGGGGCTTTCAATCGGGAAAGGCAATACCCTGTAATTGGCGCTGGTAACCGTTGGTGGTGGTGGCGCAAAAAACAATGTACCCTTTCCGGCATTATGCTCATGCGCATGATGATTGTTATTACCGGCTTTATTTCCATAAAAAGAAATAAACTCGTCATGCTGTTTGTTATGGCTTTCAAATACAGTAAGGTTTGCCTTATCCAATATTTCCCCGGTAACTGCATCAATATGCATCAGCCACCAGTCTGATTTACCAACAGGAACAACCTGAACTTCCCAGATAAGTTTCACCGAAACCTTTCCTGCTTTTTCTAGTGGCATCCACATTAATTCTGTGGTGAGGGGCTCTGTAACTCCTTTTATAATTCCATAATCAAGTTTTCTTCCACCTTCCAGAATTCCCGCCAGCGGCATTGAAGCCGGCATTGGAATACGGCTTTCTGCAAACGCGGCTTTTATAGCTTCCAGAGAAGTTAATCTTGGTGAGGCAGACTGATTACCTGTACTTTTTCCCATGTCTGGTATGAAAGCACCTGCATTAGATACCACTTTATCATCTTTAAAGGCAAGCACCAGCATTTGGTTATAAACCGGCAGGCCCTTGTAAACCTGGATAAGGTATACCATCTGCGTGCCCGCTGTTTCATTAAAATAAGAGCTGCTCACTTTAATGTTCGCCAACTGCTCTTTTGTAATGCCAATGGTTTCATAATGTTTTGTAACCAGTTGCATTGCTTTCTCCACGTCACCTACCTGTGCGCCGGAAAGGAAAAAACTGAGTAAAAAGGAAAATAAAAGGAGAATTTTTTTCATAATGTCCTTGTTAAATGTTTAGATAATTGACAGCCATGCTGCATTGTTGTTGTTATGGTATGGTGAAATGTTAGAATAGAAGGTTTTACTGCTTTTCCGGCTACATGTTTTTTAGCATATTTATTGTTCATTTCCCAGGGAGTAAAGAAGCACAACTTTATTGCTTTTTTAAAAACCCATGCAGTTGGTAATAAAAAACAGAAAATTGATTGCGAAAATTACAATATTTTTTTTAAAAACAGTACCTGACTCAAATAAGCTATAAAGGAAATGACTGTTTCGGGTAAACAAAATATTGAAAAAAGCTATTATTTACACCCGATAAAGATCCTTTTATTACCTGGACACTACAAACCGTTTGCTATGAATAAAACCCGGACTTACCATTTTATATATATAAGTACCTGGTAAAAACCTTCCCGTGTTTACAGATACCTGGTAAATGCCCGGCTGTATCACATCATCAAAAACGATTTCCTGCATTTTACCTTCCATATTATATATAATAATTTGAGTATGCCCGGCTTCCGGCAAATGAAAGCGGATGATGGCATTTTCGGTTACGGGGTTGGGGTATACATCATGTAATGCATAATCTATGCCTGCAAGTGTTACCTTACGCTGGTCAGAATACTTGTACGAACCATCATAATTAACCTGTTTCAACCTGTATATGAACGTTTTGCCACCTGTTGGGGCATCAGTAAACTCATATCGTTTAGGGGATGATACCGTTCCATTACCTTTTACGAAACCTATTTCCTCAAATTCTCCCGCAATATTAGCCCCCAGGTATATAGCTCTTTCTATAATGAACCCTTTGTTATTGGATTCGCTGGATGTTAACCATTCCAACAGCACGGTGGCATTTCTTTTGGCTGTAGCATAAAATCCATTGTATTCTACTGGTACAACCGGAGTAGTTGATTGCCAGAAACCCCTTCCATGGGTGGCAATGCGGAGCGCTTTGGTAACCGGGTGTACGGCCATATCAAAAACAGGAACTACTGGTAAGCCAGTACTATAACTATTCCAGGTGGCACCGGCATCAATTGAAACAAATACACCTATATCTGTACCTGCAAAAACGATACTGGTATTTCCGGGATCAATGGCCATGGCATTTACCGGTACATCGGGAATTCCATTACCGGAAATTGTCCAGGTTGGGGTAGCGGCATCCAAATTGGTTGTTTTCCATACATGCCGGCCGGCAGCAAGGCCATACCCTCCATAACTTACATAGGCTGTCTTTTTATCAACCGGGTCAATCATTACCCTGCCAACCGGAACAGCTGAAGAACCCACAGGGGTAATATCATTTAACACGGATGACCCGGTAAAAGTGCTGTAAACCTTTCCATTGGTAAACCCGATAATACGTACATTGTCATCCGTTTTTGCTATAGAAATACTGGAAATTGGCACGCCCGAAATTACCGGGCCCTGGCTAACTAGCGGCATGGTTACCCCTTTGTCGGCCGATCTGTATAACCTGTCTGTAGCAAAATAAACCGTATTGGGGTTTCCCGGGCCTAATGCCATTGGTGCGTAAAATAAAGTTGAACCTGGACAAACGATTCCATTTGCCGTTCCGCCGCACCCAAAGTACGTCCAACCTCCAGGAGAAGTTAATGCCCGCGAAAAACCGGCCTGGCTGCTATTATTATAATAAGTATGATACATGGTAACATTCGTATTGTCAGTGGCGTTCTGATCTATCAATGCATATCCGCCGTCGCCACCGTCAATACGGGTATGCGTACCGTCGGGATTAATTTTATTGGTACCATTGTCCTGCGTACCGCCAATGGTAAAATTGGGGTCTACCGGGTGAAGAGCCAGGCTTTGAAACTGGGTGGCAGAAAACCCGGCAGTATTTTTGGTAACCCAGCTTACCCCGCCATCGGTAGATTTATAAATACCTCCGTCGCAACCCAGGTAGATTGTTTGCGGAGCAGAAGGAGCGCATTTAATAACATGGCAATCAGCGTGCAGGTTGGTTGTTGATGAAACCGGAATAGTAGCTAACCCGTCGGTTGACCTTCTGAAAATATTACTTCCGGATGAACCGCCGATGTATACATTGTCCTGGTTAGTTGGATCAACTTCAATAGCAATATCATAAAAACACTGGCCTGTGCAAAATCCGGTGGTACCCGGTGCAACCGTCCATGTTTGGCCGGCATCAAAGGAACGTAACAACCTGCCGCTGCTGTTTTCTCCATTGGCACAGTACAGGGTTACAGCTCCGCCTGTTTTTGAAATCGCCAATTCACCCCTCACAGAACTGGCCGTTGTATACGGATGCGTGAAAACGGGCGTTGCAGCGGAAGCATTTACCGTACGATAGATACCGCCGCCACTGGCATATACATAACAGGTAATTACATCACTGTTGCCCGGTTCCATCACCATATCTAATACGGTGAGGTTATCATTAACCGCCGTAATGTCAAGTTTTGTAAAACTGATTGAACCTACGGCAGCGGTTGCATTGGTTGAACGGTAAATGCCCCTTCTGCCTAGTGGCGGAACTGTGCCTCCTCCGGGGCTTCCGTTCGGGTTACCGATAACCCCGGTTCCGGTGGAAACATAGATTGTTGCTGCATTGGCTGGGTCTACCAGGATTTTGCTCACAGACCTTCCAAAGAAACAGGTAGTTCCGGAAATGGGTGGATTGATTGGCCCGTTCAGTACCGGTGCCGCATCTGCATTATCTATGCGGTAAATGCCGATACCAGCATATGAATCTGCTGACAGGTTTGTTTCACCTGTACCAACATATAATATAGATGGATTGGATGGGGCCAGGGCCAGGGCCCCGATTGCCAGGGACTGGGCGGCATCAAAAATGGCTGTCCAGGTGTTTCCGCCATCAGCCGTACGATAAACACCCCCGTTGGCTGTACCCACATAAACCAGGTTTGCATTTGTAGGATGTATGGCTATGGCCGTAACACGGCCGCTTACAGCCACGCTGTTGGTGGTTGTTTGCCCGTTTGGAATGGGGGAAGGACCCATTTCTGTCCAGTTTGGCGCCAGTATCATCAGCGAGGTATTTGTTTGCTGTTGGCGCTCCTGGTCATTTTTTTGTTCAATAGCCAGTTTTCGGGCGTTATAGGTATTTTCATTAATAAACTGGTTTCCCCTGAGGTTGCTGATATGCTGTTCCCTTCTTTGGAGGTATTCTTCCTTTGACAATGACCGGTTGGGTAATGCAGGCAGGTCGGGATCTTCATGCTGCTGGGCATATACGCTTTCCGGATTAGATAATGCGATTGTCATTACTATTACCAGGAGTGACTTACAGAAAGGGATGTTCATTTATATTATTATTTACTAAGAAAAAAGAGCGTTTAAAATTAGAGAAAAAAAGGGATGTTGCCGTTTCTATTTAACAGAGGTATAATAAAAAGAGGTATTGCTTAAACATCGGGCAACTTTGAAAATAAACCGGATGTTTATAATCTAAAATTCGCTGTTTTTTTTGCCATTCCGGCTACCTTCCCCTACCTTTGCAGCCAATTTTAAAACTGGAAGGGAAGTCAACCTGACAGCCATTCCAGGCAGCCAACATAAATCAACCAATCAATTTTATTTTTATGGTAGAAATTAAACCAGATGAGATTTCAGCGATCCTCCGGCAGCAATTAAGCAATTTCAATGCAGGAGCGAGTTTGGAAGAAGTAGGAACTGTTTTGCAGGTGGGTGATGGTATTGCCCGTGTATATGGATTGAATGATGTTCGTTCAGGAGAGCTGGTAGAGTTTGACAATGGCGTTAAGGCGATTGCCCTAAACCTGGAAGAAGATAATGTGGGTGTGGTATTAATGGGTGATAGCAGCGGTATCAAAGAAGGCGACAAAGTAAAACGTACCGGCCAGATTGCCTCAATCAAAGTAGGAGAAGGCATGAGCGGACGTGTAATCAATACATTGGGCAACCCGATTGACGGAAAAGGCCCTATTAAAGGTGAATTATACGAAATGCCACTGGAGCGTAAAGCACCGGGTGTAATTTTCAGGGAACCGGTTAAAGAACCGCTTCAAACCGGTATTAAAGCGATTGATGCGATGATACCCATCGGCCGGGGCCAGCGTGAACTGATCATAGGCGACCGCCAGACCGGTAAAACAGCCATCGCCATAGATACCATCATCAACCAGAAAGAATTTTTTGATGCCGGAAAACCAGTATACTGTATTTATGTGGCTATCGGCCAGAAAGCTTCTACCATTGCTGGTATCATGAAAACCCTGGAAGAATATGGTGCTATGGCATATACAACCATTGTATCCGCATCTGCTTCCGATCCGGCCCCGTTACAGTTCTACGCACCATTTGCCGGAGCTGCCATCGGTGAATTCTTCAGGGATACCGGAAGGCCTGCGCTTATCATTTATGATGACCTGTCTAAACAGGCGGTGGCTTACCGTGAGGTATCATTGCTGCTGCGCCGCCCGCCGGGACGTGAAGCCTATCCGGGTGACGTATTTTACCTGCACAGCCGTTTGCTGGAAAGGGCTGCCAAAGTGGTATCCAAAGATGAAATAGCCCAGCAGATGAATGACCTTCCTGCTTCTATTAAACATTTGGTAAAAGGCGGCGGTTCACTTACTGCATTACCGATTATTGAAACTCAGGCCGGTGACGTTTCCGCTTATATCCCTACCAACGTTATCTCTATTACAGACGGACAGATATTCCTGGAAGGTAACCTGTTTAACGCCGGTATCAGGCCTGCCATCAACGTAGGTATCTCTGTAAGCCGCGTGGGGGGTAATGCACAGATCAAATCAATGAAAAAAGTGGCAGGTACATTAAAACTTGACCAGGCGCTTTACCGCGAACTGGAAGCGTTTTCCAAATTTGGCGGTGACCTGGATGCGGCAACCAAAAATGTAATTGATAAAGGTGCCCGCAACGTGGAAGTGTTAAAACAATCGCAATACACGCCATTCACAGTAGAAAAGCAGGTTGCCATCATATACCTGGGAACACAGGGGCTGCTAAAAAACATCGCTGTTCAAAAAGTGAAAGCTTTTGAAGAACACTTCCTGCTGGAAATGGAAAATAAACTTCCGGAAGTAATGGCTGAGTTCAAAAAAGGTAATTTACCGGATGAAGGCCTGAGAAAAATGACAGAACTGGCAACAGGGCTGGCAGCACAGTATAAATAAGCTTTTTTAACATAAACGCATAGGGGCCGTCTGAATCAGACGGCCCTTTTTTTGCTATTTTGTCAGGCTTTCTGTTGGGAACACTTTTTGTATCCTTACTTAAAACTCTATAAAAAATGACATTTGAAATTATTGCCATTTCGGTTTTTTTCATGATCATTGGCATGGTCGTTCAGTACAGGTTAAAAAGTAAATTTGCCCAATACAGCCAGGTTCCAAACAGCAGCGGTATGAGCGGTCGCGAAATTGCAATGAAAATGCTGAAAGACAATGGCATTTATGATGTTCAGGTTACCTCCGTACCCGGGAGCCTGTCTGATCATTACAACCCGGTTAATAAAACGGTTAACCTCAGCCCCGAGGTTTATGAAGGCAGAAACGTGGCAGCGGCTGCCGTTGCAGCACATGAATGCGGCCACGCTGTTCAGCACGCTACCGCATACTCAATGCTTATGTTACGCAGCAAACTGGTACCGGCCGTTCAGGTAAGCAGTACTTTATCGCAATGGATCATCATTGCCGGGCTTGGTTTTATGGGATTTGGCGGGGGAAACCCAACCATATTGCTGGTTGGAATCATACTATTTGCTGTTACAACCCTGTTTTCCATTATCACATTGCCTGTAGAATTTGATGCTTCTTCCAGGGCGCTGGTATGGCTTGGGAATGCAGGAATAACATCTGCACCGGAAAAAGAAAAAGCGAAAGACGCACTTAAATGGGCTGCCCTTACCTATGTAGTAGCAGCACTGGCTTCCATAGCCATGCTTGTTCAATACATATTAATTTACCAGGGCCGAAGCAGGGACTAAGAACGTTCTGTAAAAAAGCCATGCCATAAATAAAAAGTTGCAGCAGGTTTATCAAACACAGTCTACTATATTTGCTCATACATAATTATTTACACAATGAATTTTGGAAAAGAATTTGAAAAATTTGCTGTTAAGGGAAGGAATATCAGCAGCAATACATTACATGGATATGTAAACCACAACGTTACGAACCTTACGCCCAATATCATTGAAGAAAGGCCTATGAACATTGCCGTCATGGATGTGTACAGCAGGCTGATGATGGACCGTATCATTTTCCTGGGTTATCCCATTAATGATGAAGTTGCTAATATTGTAACTGCCCAGTTACTTTTCCTGGAAAGTACCGATCGTACCCGCGATATCCAGATGTATATCAATAGCCCGGGAGGCAGCGTATATGCAGGTTTGGGTATGTATGACACTATGCAGTTCATTACACCAGACATTGCCACTATCTGTACCGGTATGGCAGCCAGCATGGGCGCTGTGCTGATGTGTGCAGGCGCCAAAGGAAAACGAACCGCATTAAAACACAGCCGCATCATGATGCATCAGCCAAGTGCCGGAGCCGGCGGACAGGCAACGGATATTGAAATAACCGTAAACGAAATAAGAAAAGTTAAACACGAATTGTATGATATCATCGCACATCATACAAACCAGCCGGTAGATAAAGTTGCACTGGATTGCGACAGGGATTACTGGATGACATCAACAGAAGCGAAAGATTACGGCCTGGTTGATGAAGTATTGCTGATGAACCCAAAAAAAACCAAGAAAGATTAACTAAATAATTAATTGAAAAACTTGTAACGAAAATGAGTACAAACTTATATATGAAACATATTCGGCAGGACGATGAAGATTCACCGGAGAAACTTCCGGAGAACCCGATGGAAAAAATGATGAGCGGATGGATGTTTGATAAAAAATTCATTGAGCAGAGAAAAGTATTCCTCTGGGGTGTGGTAGAAGATAAATCAGCCAAGGACATTGCCGACAGGCTGATGTACCTGGAAGCGCTGGATCCGGGAAAAGAAATCACTTTTTATATAAACAGCCCGGGCGGTGTGGTAACCAGCGGCATGGTGATATATGATGTGATGCAGATGATTTCTTCACCGGTAAGCACCGTATGCATGGGCATGGCTGCCAGCATGGGAAGTATCTTATTAAGCGGCGGCGAAAAAGGAAGGCGGTTTATATTCCCGCATGGCGAAGTGATGATACACCAGCCAAGCGGCGGAGGCAGGGGAACCAGTGCCAACCTTGAAATAATGGCTGTTCAAATGCTTAAAACCAAACAACTGGGTGCCCGTATCCTGGCTGCCAATTGCGGGCAGACTTATGAAAAAGTGATGAAAGATTTTGACCGCGATTACTGGATGGATGCCAGGGAATCAATAGAATACGGAATTGTTGACCACCTGCTGGACAAACTGGAACTGGGTGCGGCAAAATAATATAACCGGTTAACCCGGATGACCTTCATAACTTATTTATTATTAACTGATTTATTCAGAAAACAGTAAGATGGTGCTGTTCACTGAATAAAAGCATCATTTCACCTTAATATATTGTCATAGTACGGCAGGTTTTCCCTGGCTTTTGTAACTTTGCATAATAGCTTATCAAGAACATACGTTCCTGTAAGTGAAAAATACTGTATATGGCCAAACAACAAATTTTACATTGCTCTTTTTGTGGAAGAAGCCGTGATGAAGTGAAAATACTTATTGCGGGTCAGGACGGGCATATTTGTGAAAACTGTGTTGAACATGCACAGGATATCATTTCCCAGGAACTTACCAGCGTGGCAGAGCAGAAAAACAGCCATGCATCAACTCATAAACTGACGGTAAAAAAACCGGTTGAAATAAAAAAATTCCTCGATGAATACGTGATTGGCCAGGATGATGCCAAAAAAATTCTGGCGGTTGCAGTGTACAACCATTATAAAAGGCTCAACCAGAAAATTGAAAACGATGTTGAAATTGAAAAAAGCAATATCATCATGGTTGGGGAAACTGGCACCGGAAAAACATTACTCGCTAAATCAATAGCAAGAATGCTGAATGTGCCATTTGCCATTGTGGATGCAACCGTTTTTACAGAAGCAGGTTATGTAGGTGAAGATGTGGAAAGCATGCTTACCCGTTTACTTCAATCATGCAATTATGATGTTACCGCAGCAGAACGCGGTATTGTGTATATTGATGAAATTGATAAGATTGCGCGCAAAAGCGACAACCCTTCCATTACAAGGGATGTAAGCGGAGAAGGTGTGCAGCAGGGCCTGTTAAAATTACTGGAAGGAAGTGAAGTACTGGTTCCGCCGCAAGGTGGCCGCAAGCACCCGGAACAGAAACTAATTAAGGTTAACACACAGAATATCCTTTTCATCTGTGGCGGGGCATTTGACGGTATTGACCGCATCATCGCCCGCAGGGTAAATACCAATTCCATCGGATTTAATGTGAATAAAGAATTGCAGGATTACCAGCATAACAACTTACTTCAGTTCATCAATTCCGTAGACCTGAAACACTTTGGTTTGATACCAGAATTGCTGGGCAGGCTTCCGGTTGTAACTTACCTCAACCCGCTGGATGCTGTTACCCTGCGCAATATTCTCACTGAACCCAAAAACGCTTTGATCAAACAATTTACCCGCCTGTTTGAAATAGAAGGCATCAGCCTCAGTTTTGAACCGGCCGTTTTTGATTTCATGGTTGAAAAGGCGCTGGAATATAAACTGGGCGCCCGCGGACTTCGCAGTATCTGTGAGGGTATTTTAACGGATGCCATGTATGAACTGCCTTCTCAAAAAATAAAAAGTTTTGAAGTAACGCTGGAATACGCCCGGAGAAAATTCAATAATACCAAATTAAGCCTGCTAAAAGTGGCCTGATAAAGTGTATCACTGATTCAGCGAAGTATACACCGTTTTGCGTGGTTCGGCCTGTTCCGTATTTTTTGGAAAGCAATCTCCAGGTTTCTACTATTCCTTCATCAATTCCGTCATTGCGAACGGAGTGAAGCAATCTCGTTATACAGGAATATGATTAAAGTTCTTACCGGGAGATTGCTTCGTTCCTCGCAATGACGGAGCGGACTGGGTTTGCAATGAAGAAAGGGACTGAGTTCGCAATGACGGAGCGGACTGGGTTCGCAATGACGAAGTGAGCTGGGTTCGCAATACCGCTGAACTTATTCCCTGCTAAAATATTTTTCACAATCCCATTTCATTTTAGGTGGTTGACTTATTTCAATATATTTTCGCTGTGTATATCACTGCATACCTAACCTGGTTGTACCGGTTAAATAAATGCAGTAAATTAAATACGGCACTTTAAATACGTTAAATAATGGTTGATGTTATATTAGGTTTACAATGGGGCGATGAAGGAAAAGGAAAGATTGTAGATTTTTTTGCCAGTGATTATGATGTAGTGGCGAGGTTCCAGGGCGGGCCAAACGCAGGCCATACGCTTTATGTAAATGATAAGAAAATCGTATTGCACCAGATACCCAGCGGTATTTTTCATGAAGAAAAAACAAACCTGATTGGAAATGGTGTTGTGCTTGACCCTGTGATTTTAAGAAAAGAATGTAATGATGTTGGTGCCATGGGTATCGATTATAAACGAAATCTCTTTATCAGCGAACGAACGCACCTGATACTTCCAACACACCGGGCACTGGATAAAGCCAGTGAACTTTCCAAAGGCCACGACAAGATTGGCAGCACACTCAAAGGCATTGGCCCGGCTTATATGGATAAGACAGGCCGCAACGGGTTACGTGTTGGCGACCTGCTTGACAAAAATTTCACTACCCAGTATATCAAGTTGCGGATGAAGCACCAGCGTTTGCTGGATAACTTCAACTTTACTGAAGATATTACCAAATGGGAAGAAGAGTTTTTTGATGCTTTGGAATTTTTGCGGGAATTTAAAATCGTGAACGGAGAATATTTCATCAATGAAAAAATAAGCAGCGGAAAAAAAGTACTGGCTGAAGGGGCACAGGGAAGCATGCTGGACGTAGATTTTGGAACTTTTCCTTTTGTAACAAGCAGTAGTACCATTTCAGCCGGTGTGTGTTCCGGGTTAGGTATTGCCCCTCAAAAAATAAAGGAAGTGATCGGCATCACCAAAGCTTATTGCACACGCGTGGGCAGTGGCCCGTTCCCAACTGAACTTACAGATGCCACCGGTGATTTCATTCGCAATGCGGGAAATGAATTTGGCAGTACCACGGGAAGGCCACGCAGATGCGGCTGGATAGACCTCGTTGCCTTACAGTTTGCCTGTATGATAAACGGTGTTACCAGGCTTGTGATGACAAAAGCTGATATCCTTGACGGGTTGGACGAGCTGAATGTTTGTACCGGCTATACAATAAACGGAGAAGAAAAAAATTATGTCCCATTCCAGATGAACAGGGTACATATTGAGCCAGTGTATAAATCTTTTGAAGGATGGAAAACAGATGTATCCCGAATAACTACCTATGAAAACCTGCCTGAAAAAATGAAAACCTATATTCATTACATGAATGATTTTCTGCATGTTCCTGTTAAATATATCAGTAACGGGCCGGGAAGAGATCAACTTATTTCAGCCTAAAAAATAATATTAAAAAAAAGTTCCTAAAAATTTGGCTATTTGAAAATCTCGTGGAAATTTTACAACATTAATAGCATTCCCATATGACTTCAAAATCTGATAATTCAAAAAAAGGAGCACCCAAGAAAAGTGCACCTGCAAAAACCGGTACAGCCAAAAAATCCGCTCCTAAATCAAAAGCTGCTGATGATGATGATGATTTTGATGAGGAAGATGAAATGGACACCAAACCTGCAAAAGCAAAAAAAGGTTCCAAAAAACAAGCTGATGATGACGATGACGATGATGATGACGTGGAAATAGAGGACGATTGGAATAAAGCGGATGAAGATGATGACTGGGATCCTGATTTTGATGAATTTGATATCCCGAAATCAAAAGGGAAGAAATCTGCAACAAAGAAATCAGCCAAAGATGACGACGATTTCAAGGTTGATGATGAATTCAAAGACCTTGGCCTATTTAATGATATGGATGACGAAGAAGATGACGATTTTTAAATTTACAGGTGAAAAATAATATCGCTTTTTTCCCATCAGAAGATATACATTCCTTTAAAATAAAAATGTTGAATTGGTGCCGCCGGTTCAACATTTTTTGTTTACTGGACAGCCAGGGGTATTCAGATGACCAATCCGCTTACGACTGGTTGCTGGCCGCCGGATGCAGGCATTCTGTTTCACTGGACAGAAAAACCGGTTTTGAAAAACTCAATGCGTTCAGCCAGCAGCATAACAACTGGCTGTTTGGGCATTTTGGATACGGTTTCACAAATGCTAATGACAGGCCCGAAACGGTTGCTGAAGATGAAGTGCTTTTTGACGACGGATTCTTTTTTGTTCCTGAAATACTCATCTTCCACAGAGATAATGAAATTTACATTGAATGTAACGGTGCTTTACCCGAAATAATATTCAATGAAATACAGTCATGCAGCCCGGTTATAGAAAAAAACACGGATGCAGCCATTACATTGCAGCATGGCATTACAGCATGCGAATATAAAAGCCGGCTTCAATCAATAAAAAAACATATCCTGCGGGGCGACTGTTACGAAATCAATTTTTGCCAGTCATTTTTTGCCAGGGATGCAGGTATTGACCCGTTTTATGTTTATACGCAACTGGTTGCATTATCGCCTACCCCGTTTTCGGCATTCTACAGGCTACATGACAAGTACTGCCTCTGCGCCAGCCCTGAAAGGTTCCTTAAAAAAACCGGGGATACCGTTATCTCACAACCCATAAAGGGAACGGCTAAACGTAATCTTTCAGATAAGGCCCTTGATGAAATGAGCCGCCAATACCTGGCCAACAGTGAAAAAGAGAAAAGTGAAAATATGTATATTTTACACATTAGCAAAAAAATGTTAAATTAAACGTGTATAAA
>CALKVC010000230.1 GCA_937996595.1 uncultured Chitinophagaceae bacterium | reverse complement strand
GGCTTTCAATCGGCGTTCACCTGCTGAACCTCTTAACGATCCCGGCCATTGTAATGATCTATTACTTTAAGCGGTATAAGGTAAGCAAATGGGGCGCTTTCATTGCATTCATCATCGGGTGCCTCATCACAGGGCTTGTACAAAAAGCGGTGATTGTATGGAGTATCAAAGGTGCCGGTAACTTTGATATATTATTCGTAAACAGTTTTGGAATGCCTTTCTTTTCAGGGTTTGCATTCTTTTTTGTGCTGATAGCCATCCTGGTTTATTTCGGATTGCGCATTGCCAATAAAAATAACTGGAACTTCCTGAAACTGGGATTATGGAGTTTTTCTTTTATGCTGCTGGGGTACTCTACCTATTTTACTACCATGATCAGGAGCAGCGCAGACCCGTCGGTAGATATGTTCAATGTAGACAACCCGGTGAGCCTGGTTGGTTATGTGAGCCGCGACCAATACGGCGACTGGCCGATATTATACGGACAAGATTTTACTGCTGAAGTACAGGAGACAAAAACAACCGATATCTACCTGAAAGCAAATGGCAGGTATGAAAAAACCGGCCGTAAAGTGGAATATGTTTATGCACCGGAAGACAAACATTTTTTTCCGCGCATGTGGGACCAAAGCAACGACCAGGGCCATGCTGACTATTACGCGGCCTGGGCCGGTATATCAAAAGATAAGCAGGGTGGCTGGGAAAGAGCCCCGACCATGGCTGAAAACATTGGTTTCTTCATGAGCTACCAGATTAACTGGATGTACTGGCGTTATTTCATGTGGAACTTTGCCGGCAAACAAAATGATGTGCAGGGAGTGAACATGGGCAATATCAGGGATGGAAACTGGAAAACGGGTATCGGTTTCATTGACCAGATGCGGCTTGGAAACCAGGATAACCTGCCTGATAGCCTCAAGAATAATAAAGCAAATAATAAATTGTTTGCCCTTCCCTTTATCCTCGGACTGCTGGGATTGTTCTACCAGGTTAAAAAGGATAAGCGTGATGCCCTTGTTACGGGATTGCTTTTCTTCTTCACAGGAATAGCTATTTGCCTGTACCTAAACCAGGCGGGTAACCAGCCCCGTGAGCGTGACTATGCATATGTAGGTTCATTCTATGCATTTGCGATCTGGATCGGTATAGGTGTATTGTATATTGCTGATTTACTTATGCCGGTATTGAAAAAGCACAGTACTTCCAACATAGCTGCTGGCATTATCTGCCTGTTGCTTGTTCCGGTGCTGATGGCCAGCCAGGAATGGGATGACCACGACAGGAGCAATAAAGTACTTGCCCGTGACCTTGCTACAGATTACCTGGAAAGCTGTGCCCCTAATGCCATTGTAATATCTTTCGGCGATAATGACACTTACCCGTTATGGTATGCACAGGAAGTGCAGGGCATCAGGCCCGATATCAGGGTTATTAACAGCAGCCTGCTTGGCACCGACTGGTATATCAACCAACTCCGGTATAAAGTGAATGAAAGCGCTCCTATCGACCCAATATGGACTGCCGCACAGATTGAAGGAGCAAACCGCGATGTAATATTCAATGCCCCGAAATCCGGCATTGACCCCAACCAGTTTATGGACCTGTACAGCATGATGAAGGATTATGCCGGTAGCGATGACCCATCCAAAATGGAACAGGGAAGAGATGGAAGCATGCTGAATATATTTCCTTCAAAAAAAGTATCCGTTCCGGTTGATGTAAACCTTGTTCGTCAAAATGGTACTGTTAATGCAAACGACAGTGTGGTTAGCGAAATCAGGTTTGAAATACCGAAGTCTGTGTTATATAAGAATGATGCAGCCATTCTCAATATTATTGCAGCCAATAAATGGAAAAGGCCTATCTACTTCACATCTCCTTATGGGGAACTAGGCTTCCAGGAATATATACGCCAGGATGGACTTACTTACAGGCTTGTTCCTGTACAGAATGGTGAAGTGAATAAAGACTGGGCCTTTGACAAAATGATGAATAAGTTCGTGTTTGGCAATGCGGATAAATCAGGTGTATATTTTGATGAAGAGAACCGCAGGCACCTTAACAGCATCAGGCTTTCATTTGCACAGGCTGCCGGAAGCCTTGCGGATGCAGGCAGAAAAGAAGATGCTAAAAAAATGCTCCACAAATGCGACAAGATGATGCTGGAAGAAAATATGCCCTATGGCATGGTTAGCCGTGGCCAGCAACATAACCAGATTTCCCTGCAATTCCTGTATGCAGCGTATAAGGCCGGTGATACGGCTTTGGCGCAAAAAGTTACACAGCGCCTTAAAAAGGATATGGAACAACAAATGGCTTTTTACCAGACTTTAACCGATAACAGGCGCGATAACCTCAGTGCAGAAGAAGAACGTAATGAAAGCCTGCTTAAAGGCCTGATGGCGCTGGAACAGCAATTTAAAAACCAGCCACCGCCGCCGGTAGAAAATGCCGGGCAGTTGCAAACCCAACCGGTAAAACCCGATTCACCCCAATAGATAAAAAGTCCCGGAAAATACCGGGACTTTTTATTTAACATTACAACAAGGCAGCCAGTACGTTTGTTATGTATATTGCATCAACGATATGCGTATTATTATTAGCAGGGTTTGCCTTATTTATCGTTTTCTCCTGTGAACTGTAATATGTATCAATTATTTTAATAGAAATATGAAGCGTTTTCATTTCTCCAGATATGACCCATCGGAAAATACCAAAAGCAGTTTTGAAAAACTACTCGACCTTTTTTTACAACTGCTTACATTCACCAGCGGCGATTTCAATGAAGCAATGCAATGGCTCAATGAACTGGATAAGGAATATAAACTCACTGATGACGAATATGGGATTGGTGATTTCCTGGAAGACCTGAAAGAAAAAGGATACATTGATGAAAACAGGCAGAACGGTGAAATAAAAATATCTGCCAAAACTGAACAGGGTATAAGAAAAAAAAGCCTGGAAGAAATATTCGGAAAACTAAAAAAAACCAGGCAGGGCAATCACCAGGTATTTAAGTCCGGCAACGGAGACGAGATAAACCCTGATACAAGGCCATTCCAGTTTGGCGATACCATGGAACAGATTGACTTTACAGCTTCAATCAGGAATGCGCAGGTAAGCCATGGTATAGAAAGCTTCAGGATGGCAGAGGATGACCTGGAAATAAGGGAAACTGATTTCAAATCACAGACCTCTACTGTACTCATGATTGACATATCGCACTCCATGATATTGTATGGGGAAGACAGGATAACACCTGCCAAAAAAGTAGCGATGGCGTTAAGTGAACTTATCCTTACAAAATATCCAAAAGACACACTGGATATTGTTGTATTTGGAAATGATGCATGGACGATAGATATAAAAGATCTTCCTTACCTGCAGGTTGGACCTTATCATACCAACACGGTAGCAGGGCTTCAACTGGCCATGGAACTGTTGCGGAAAAGGCGCAATCCGAATAAACAGATATTCATGATCACGGATGGGAAACCAACATGCCTTAAAACAGGAAACCGGTATTATAAAAACAGTTTCGGGATAGACAGGAAAATACTAAACCGTTGCATGAGCCTGGCCACCCAATGTAAAAAATTAAAAATCCCGGTAACCACATTCATGATTGCCAGTGACCCTTACCTGCAAAAATTTGTGCAGGAATTTACAGAAACCAATAATGGAAAAGCATTTTTTGCATCACTGGACAAGCTGGGCGCTTTCATTTTCAGGGATTTTGAAAGCGGGAAAAGAAAGACCGTATATTAAACGGCCGCACGTACCGGAAAAAAACAGGAAATAAGAATGAATAAACTGGTTACAGGAATACTGATTGGGGTACTGATAACAGGAACCGCCTGCTATTTTTATATAAAGTACCTGGATCAGCAACGGGAAGACAACCTGGCGGAAATTGTAGCCCTGCTGAAACAGCGCCAGGCAATGGAAGATAAAGCTATTGAAACCATCAATAACCCGAAAGCCTTGCTGATTGTAAAGTCTGCTATATCAATAATAGTTGATGCAAACGGCCAATATTATTACTTCAGGGAAAATGATTGTACCGGTATGAAGCAAGCCGCACTGGCCGAACTAAGTGAATTACTGGCTGAAGAGACAAAAACTAACAGTAACGGGCAACTGATGATACTGATTAAGACAGCTCCTGGTTCATCACCGGGAAACTCTATATCCTTGCTCGACATACTGGTTAAAGCGGGAATAAAGCCCGGACAGTTTGCCGAAATGGGCATGTCGGAAAAAGAAAAGGAATGTTTACGTAACAGCACAAAAAAGTAAATGAAAACAATCGAAATAAAAAC
>CALKVC010000229.1 GCA_937996595.1 uncultured Chitinophagaceae bacterium | reverse complement strand
CTCCACATGATGATCCAGTGCATAAATTCCCGCGGCTGCCAGGTAACCGGCCTGCCGCATACCGCCACCGAATACTTTTCGTACCCGCCTGGCCTTGCGGATAAATTCATGGCTGCCCAATAACAGGCTGCCAACCGGAGTGCCAAGGCCTTTGCTGAGGCAGACTGAAATACTGTCGAATATTTCACCATATTGTTTGGTTGATTCGTTCCTGGCAACCAATGCGTTCCACAGCCGGGCGCCATCCAGGTGTAACTTAAGATTAAATTTCAGGCAAACTTCTTTAATTGTTTGAATATCATTAAAATCATAACAACTTCCGCCTCCACGGTTGGCTGTGTTTTCCAGGCTTACCAGCCTGGTTGTGGCCTTGTGAACATCATCGGGATTTATCAGTTCCATAACCTGGTCAGCATTAATCCGGCCCCGGTCGCCTTCAATGGGTTTAACCTGGCAACCGCTGTTACTTGCGATGCCACCCCCTTCATAAATATACACATGGCTCAGTTTGTCGCAGATAACTTCTTCACCGGGATTTGTATGGCATTTGATAGCAACCTGGTTGGTCATGGTTCCACTGGGGCAGAAAAGCGCAGCTTCCATATGGAACATGTCTTTAGCCATGGCCTCCAGGTTATTCACCGTCGGGTCTTCTCCAAATACATCATCGCCTACTTTAGCATGAAACATGGCTTCCAGCATGGCGGGGCTGGGTTTTGTTAAGGTATCTGACCGCAGGTCTATTGTCATATTACAAATGTATGAAATCTAAAATCCTGTTAATTTAATATCGTTCGTTGCGTGCAACAACTAACGAATTACAAACTTAAAGTGTATTTTATACACTATTTATTTCTTTTTTTGTCAATTTATTATGAAATACAAAGATTGAATGGTACCTTTGCATAAGATTTGCGAAAATCCTTTGAATTTCCCTACCCTTTGCAACGAATCCCCAACTTAAATGGTCTAATTAGTGTTATAACTTTTTGAAATCAATACAATACCATGAGGCAACTTAAAATCGCTACACAGATAACGAACCGGGATTCACAAGCCGTAGAAAAATATTTGCAGGAAATTTCCAAGATTTCCATGATTACACCGGAAGAGGAGACCATCCTGGCCCAAAAGATAAAAATGGGCGACCAGCGTGCATTGGATAAACTGGTACAGGCGAACCTCCGTTTTGTTGTTTCTGTTGCAAAACAATACCAGCACCAGGGACTTTCCCTGAGTGACCTGATCAATGAAGGCAACCTGGGTTTGATAAAAGCAGCCCAGCGTTTTGACGAAACCAAGGGTTTTAAATTCATCTCTTATGCGGTTTGGTGGATTCGCCAGTCAATTTTACAGGCATTGGCTGAGCAGGGCAGGCTGGTGCGTTTACCGCAGAATAAGATTGGTACATACAACAAGGCCAACAAGGCATATATGGCATTTGAGCAGGAGCACGAGCGGGAACCTTCTACCGAGGAACTGGCTGAACTGCTGGAAATGAGC
>CALKVC010000228.1 GCA_937996595.1 uncultured Chitinophagaceae bacterium | reverse complement strand
CTGGAACACAGCTTACCCTGCGTACCTTCCACGTGGGTGGTGTGGCAGGATCTGCTTCCGTTGAATCATCTTTACTGGCCAAATTTGAAGGAACCCTCCAGTTTGACGGCTTGCGTACGGTAAGTACCGAAAACAATGAAGGAAAGAAAATACAGGTGGTTATAGGCCGTACCGGTGAAATCAGGAACCTGGATGTGAAGAGCGACCGTATGCTGAACACGATGCACATCCCTTATGGCGCTGTGCTGAATGTGAAAGACGGGCAGAAAGTGTCTAAAGGTGATGTGATCTGCACATGGGATCCATACAATAACGTAATTGTGGCTGAAAGCAATGGTACGGTTAAGTTTGAAGCGGTTATGGAAGGTATTACTTACCGTGATGAAGCTGATGAACAAACAGGCCACAGGGAGAAAGTGGTAATTGAAACAAAGGATAAAACAAAGCTTCCATCCATTATCGTGGAAGGAAAGGATAAGAAGACCTATAACCTGCCGGTTGGCTCACACATCGTAGTGGAAGAAGGCGATACCGTAAGGAGCGGTCAGGTTTTGGTGAAGATACCAAGGGTATTGAGCAAGCTGAAGGATATTACGGGTGGTCTGCCTCGTGTAACTGAATTGTTTGAAGCCAGGAACCCAAGCAACCCATCAGTGGTTTGTGAAATTGACGGGGTGGTTACATTTGGAGCCATCAAACGTGGTAACCGCGAGATTATCGTGGAAGCCAAAGACGGGGTGGTTCGTAAATACCTGGTTCCGTTGAGCCGCCAGATACTGGTTCAGGATGGTGACTTTGTAAAAGCAGGTGCATCTTTAAGCGACGGACAAACATCACCGGCAGACATACTGGCTATCAAAGGTCCGTTTGCCGTGCAGGAATACGTGGTGAATGAAATTCAGGAAGTATACCGTTTACAGGGTGTTAAGATCAACGACAAACATATTGAAGTGATCGTACGCCAGATGATGCGTAAAGTGACCATAGAGGATGCCGGCGACACTAAGTTCCTGGAAGGAGATACAGAAGACAGGCTGGACTTTAACAATGAAAATGATTTCATTTACGATAAGAAGGTGGTAACAGACCATGGTGAAAGCGCTAAGCTGAAAACAGGCCAGATCGTTACATTGCGTGAAGTAAGGGAAGAGAATTCCGTGCTGCGCCGTGCCGACAAGAAACTGGTTGAATTCAGGGATGCCCGCCCGGCCACTTCATCTCCGTTGCTGCTCGGTATTACCAAGGCATCACTGGGTACACAGAGCTGGATAAGCGCTGCATCATTCCAGGAAACAACCAAAGTGTTGAGTTCTGCAGCCATCCAGGGTAAAACAGACCCGATGCTTGGACTGAAAGAGAATGTGATTACCGGCCACCATATTCCTGCAGGTACTGGTTTACGTGAGTTTGAAAATATGATCGTTGGAAGCAAGGAAGAATACGAATTGCTGATGACTACCAAAGAAGCGATGAGCTTTGATGAGGAAGAGTAATATTGAATGGCAGAAGTGCTGATTTGAAAATTGGCATTGTAAATAACTTTAAGGAGTAAGATGAAAGTCTTGCTCCTTTTTTATAATGTGCCGGTAAGGCGGGGAGAGGTTTTTTTGTTGATGCTGAATACCATTATGCATGCAGGTTTCATTTTTGGGAGGTGTAATGGAATCTTGTAAATTGATGTATTGTTCCCTTATTCTGGTGTAAGTTAAATTAGTGCAATGGGTTTACATTGAACGAACTAAATATTGTAAAGCTGACTAAGTTAATTTCATTGATTTGTTAACAAGGAAAGAAATTTTAATGAAGAGGATATTTTTATTTGTTACTATAATAATTGTGGCCTTACATGAAAATGTGTACAGCCAGAACAACCGGTTGAACACAAAAGAAAGCATTGGCTGGTATAATTTTTTTACAACCACAAAACTGAATGAGAAATTCGGGTTGCATGCCGAATACCAGTGGAGAAGGGAAAAGATTATCACAAACTGGCAGCAAAGCTTATTGCGTGTGGGCATCAACTACCAACCCAATGCCAGGGTTTTAGTCAGGGTTGGTTATGCATGGATTGAGACGTTTCCTTATGGTGAAATCCCCATCAATGGATTCGGCAGGGATTTTACAGAGCATAGAATATTTGAAATGATACAGTTTTCGCATAAGGAAAGCTTACTTGATTTTTCTCACCGGTTTATGCTGGAACAAAGGTTTGTTGGCAGGTACAGCGCTGCAGGTATTGCCAGGGAGGATGAATTTCCAATGCTTAACAGGATGCGTTATATGCTCAGGCTTCAGGCGCCTTTGCTGGGGAAGGAGATTAAGGACAGAACCCCTTTTTTGGCAGCTTATGATGAAGTATTTATAGGATTTGGAAAAAATGTAACTGCAAATATTTTTGACCAGAACAGGGTTGGTATTTTACTGGGTTATCGTTTAAATAAAGACCTGAGGATTGAAGCGGGTTATTTGAACCAAACCGTTCAGTTCGGCAGGCTGATAAATGGTAAGAATGTATTCCAGTATAATAACGGGATAATAGTTAATACCAATCTTAATGTCTCTTTCATGAAAAGAAAATAATGGATATTTATCACTGGAATGATGTATCACCTTGATTACTAACTTGATTTGAAAGCGGTTCCGGGTACCAGTATGTATGTTAAAGTTAATAGAGTTTATTGCCTTGAAACCCGGTGTTAAGTTAATTATAACGGTTATTTTATTTGAATGGCTTGGTCTTTAACCAGGAAGCTGTATATTTGCAACTGTATTGCATTTACTAGATGTCTAACAAAAACCATAAAACTATTGTAGCGGCATTCCTGCTGGCATTGTATGCTTTTATGGTAACTCCTGTTTCTTACTGGCATCAGCACAGCATTGATAGTAGGGCTTATGCCGGGGAAAAGCAATCAAACCAGGTGAAGAATGTTTCTGCTGCTGTTGATGAGAATTGTAAAATATGCGCCCATCATTATTCTGTTGCAGCTAACGATGCAATAATCATATCTTTTTCTCCATGGATGGCTTTCATCTCATATGACGATTGTTATTTTCAACAGCGTATAACAAATCCCGGTTATAACCAATCCAATAAAGGGCCTCCTGCCCTGGTGTAATTGCTTTTTGTTCCCATTGTATCCATGGCGGTACAATTTCCATATCATTAATAATTTTTTTAAGCCTGTATTACAAGCATCAAATCATGGTAAACTTACAATGCCTGGTGATTTGTAATTACCGGCAGATAAATCTGAAATGATATGCCTGCCAGGTAAGGACGGATGGGAACCACTTCAACGGATAATCTATGCGTAGGTTTTGGAAAGCGAGCAGCAATAATGTCTTTTTTCATTTATGGATACCTGTTATCCAATGAAACGATTTCCGGAAAC
>CALKVC010000227.1 GCA_937996595.1 uncultured Chitinophagaceae bacterium | reverse complement strand
GCGCGAAGTAAAAGTGGGTGATACCATTACATTAGTAGCTGCTCCCTGTGAAGCTGCTATTCAAGGTTTTGAAGATGTTAAACCTATGGTTTTTGCTGGTATCTATCCAGTTGATACCGATGATTATCAAGAATTGCGCTACAGCATGGAAAAATTACAACTCAACGATGCCTCTCTCACTTGGGAACCAGAATCATCTGCTGCCCTCGGTTTTGGATTTAGATGCGGCTTTTTGGGCATGTTACACATGGAAATAATTCAGGAAAGATTGGAGCGTGAGTTTAATATGACAGTAATAACCACTGTGCCTAACGTATCTTATTATGCCTATACCACTAAAGGCGAAAAAATAATAGTAAATAACCCAAGCGATTTACCTGAGGTTAGTCGAATTGATTATGTTGAAGAACCTTATATCAAAGCAACGATTATTACCAAATCGGATTTCGTGGGTAATGTAATGAGTTTGTGTATCGAAAAGCGAGGATCAATAGTGACTCAAAATTATTTGACAGCAGATAGAGTAGAGCTAGTTTTTGAAATGCCTTTAGGAGAAGTAGTTTTTGATTTCTTCGACCGTTTAAAATCAATTTCAAAAGGTTATGCATCGTTTGATTACCATCCGCTGGAATACCGGAAAAGTGATATTGTAAAGATGGACATTCTGCTTAACGGAGATAAGGTTGATGCGCTGAGTGCGTTGATACACCGGGCCAGGGCACACGATTTTGGACGTAAATTATGCGAGAAACTGAAGGAACTGTTACCCAGGCAGCAGTTCCAGATTGCCATACAGGCGGCAATCGGCGCAAAAGTGGTGGCCAGGGAAAACATCAGTGCGATGCGCAAGGATGTTACGGCCAAATGTTATGGTGGCGATATCAGCCGGAAACGTAAGTTGCTTGAAAAACAAAAGGAAGGTAAGAAAAGGATGAGGCAGATCGGTAATGTGGAAATTCCGCAGGAAGCATTTCTGGCAGTGTTGAAACTGGATGATTAAGGGAATGTGATAATGCAGTAAATAAAGGGAATGATCAATCTAATGTTGCCCATTTTAATTCATCACCCATATTACTTACAACTCAGTTCAGTTTTCCCTCATTATAAGGCACCGGCACCGGCGCTTTTCCTTCCGGTGTTACTTCGTTGAAGATTTTTTCTACATACACCCATTTCCCTTCGGCCCATTTGAACGCTTCATAATCCCCATCAGGTATGAGTGTCCATTTCTTTTTAGGCTCGTTGGATTCTGATACAAGATGTTCCATTACGATCATATCCAGGCTTTCGTCGAAGGTTAGACGCGGATTGGCGCTTTTTTTAAATTCCATTACATAACGTGCCGGGTTCCTCGTTTTAATTTCATTTCCGGCAATGCTGAAGTATCGGCCTCCAAATATGGGTTTATCGTTTTCAAAGCGCAGCACTTCTATCAGTTTGCGGCTACTGCGGATATTATTCTCATCAAAACCGAGCAGTGTGTAATAATTTTTCCCCTGGTATTTTTTCTGGATGATCCTGTAATAAATAGCACCGATCCAGCCCTGGTTACCGGCGATGGTATCAGCCATGTTTTCGGTTACATCGGATTTATCTATCAGGGGGAATAATTTCAGGCTTCCGTCTGCCGTACGCATCTGGATTGCGCCATGCTGCCTGATCACATTTTCGTTAATGACCATCTGCCAGGTGTAAATCCTGAATGAACTGTCGGGTGCCACCAACCGGGATATGGTTTCCAATGAATCAAACGGGTAATAAAACGAGTTCCTGGTATTGAGTGCACGTACAAAAATGCGGGTAAATAAACTGTCGGCCATGAACCTGTCGGAAGGATTGATTCCCTGTAACAGTTTTATGGACTGAACCTTCAGGCTGTCTTCTTTCTGTTGCAGGAATTTTGTGTCAGCTTTATTGATTCGTTGAGCAGTAGCTACCGTGTAAAAACAAATGATAAAGCACAGGATATTCAGTTTCTTCATACTTAAAATTAATGAAAGTTGCCGCAAAGACCTTACCCGGTATTAAAATCTGTAAACTTTAACGTATAGTTTCAGCCTGCAGTGCATGGGAAAATGCATTTAAATCAGTAAATACCAGGTCTACACGTTCGTCTGGCAAAGGCAATCCGGGATTGGTTGTAAGTAGAAAGACAGTGAACATACCCAGGTTGCGCCCAAATTCCATATCGCTCAGGTTGTTTCCAACCATGATTGATTTTTTCAAATTGATATCAGGAAACTGCTTAGCCGCCTGTAATCCCATTCCCGGATTTGGTTTACGGAAAGGGCTTTCATTGTCAAGGTCGCTGCAATAGTAAACGGCATCGACATGCCCGCCGGCTTTTTCAATCTCATGCTGCATATTGGCATGGATGGTATGCAGGTCTTCCAGTTTGGTGAGGCCTTTTCCTACCCCTTTCTGGTTGGTTACTATAATGATGCGGTGGAATTTCTTTGAAAAAAAACTGAATGATTCCATAGCACCGGGATAAAACCTGAATTCATCCCAGGTATGTATATAGTCTTTCTCTTTCTCATAGTTGATAACCCCGTCACGGTCGAGAAAAAGCGTCCAGGATTTATCTATTTCGGGTATGTGTAACATAGTAATTATTTGATTGGGGGATTGGCTGATTTGGAGATGAGTCGATTTGGTGATTTGGAAATTGTTTGATTTGGAGATCATCTGATTTGGAAATTGTTTGATTTGGAAATTTGGAGATTGCCTGATTTGGAGATAGTTTGATTCGGTTATACAAAAAAATAATCCACAAATTAACTCATCTCCAAATCAACTCATCTCCAAATCGATTCATCTCCAAATCGAACCATCCCCAAATTCTTTCCCGGCTTTTTCCAAATCTTCCGGTATCCCGATATCAATAAAATATTCGTCCTGTTCCATCGCCATCATGTTCTCTGTTCGGTAAAATTTTTCAAGAAAATCTTTTTCAAACGAGCATTTTACAGGTAAACCCATCTGAAGGAATTTATTTACCTCTAACACGTATACGCCACCATTGATCAGCCCTTCCTCGTAAAATCTTTTTTCTTTAAAAGACAGAATCTTACCCTGGCCTGAAATTTCCACCACACCATACCTGTTAACATTTTTCATTGGCTTAAGGGCTAGTGTACAAATGGCATCGTTCTGCAGGTGAAACTGGAGCAGCTTTTTAATATTAACCGTAAAAAGTGTATCTCCGTTAAGCACGATTGCCTGGTGGGTAGTCGCTTTTTGTAAAGCCAGCCGGATGGCGCCACCTGTTCCGAGCGGCTCGTCTTCTATAGATAGCCGGTATTTCAATGCCGGGTAATTTTTTGAAAGCCACTGGCAAATAATTTCATACATATACCCCAAAGAGAAAATAAATTGTTCAACACCCTGTTGTTGCAGGTACTCAATAACATAATGAAGAAAAGGTTTACCGGCAACGGGTGCCATGCATTTGGGTAAATCGGGTACGGCTGACCGTAACCTGGTACCAAGTCCGCCAGCCAGGATAACAGCACATGGTTTTTCGCTTGTGTTTATTTCATCTGTTGCGAGAATGTTTTGCGTTGCCATGTTGCTATTTGCAGAAAAGTTTTAGTCGCTAATTTGATTCAATCGAAATACTGTTCTTCTACCAACTGGCAAATGATATGGCCAAGCATGATATGGCTTTCCTGTATTCTTGGGGTATCGGTTGAAGGTACATTGATGAGCAGGTGGCAGATATCTTTCATTTTTCCGCCTGTTTCCCCGGTAAAACCGATGGTATGCATTCCTTTTGTACGTGCCACTTCCAGGGCTTTTATGATATTGATACTGTTGCCGGAAGTGCTAAGTCCGATTAGTACATCGCCTTTTTTACCAATACCCTGTACCAACCTTGAGTACACAACATCGTAACTGTAATCGTTGGCTACAGCAGTAATATATGAACTGTTAACATGCAGGGCTTCTGCCGGCAATGCTTCACGGTCAGTATAAAAACGACCGCTGAATTCCGCTGCCAGGTGTTGCGCATCGGCCGCACTGCCGCCGTTTCCGCAAAACAACACTTTGTTACCGTTTCTAAACGTATCTACCAGCAATGTTACAGCCTTTGTTACGGAGTGATGGATATTTTTATCCGACAGCAATTGCTGCTTAACATCAATAGATGCCTGGATTATTTTTGAAATCTTATCATGCATAGGGCAAAGGTAAGAATACTTGTTATGTATGATGTATGATTTATGGTGTATTATTATGAATTGTGATTGATGATATAATTAACCGTGTTTGTTACATCATACATCTTACATCATCATTCATACATGCTAAGTTATATCGTCCAGCTAGTTAACCCATGTTTGGTAAATGAGTACTTTTTTACCTCGCCGCCAAAACGGAGCAATGCTTCTTTAACAGCATAATTACTATTTCCGGGGCAATAGAAAATCATAAAACCACCGCCGCCGGCACCGCTTATTTTACCTCCGGTTGCACCGGCATTTTTGGCTGCTGCATATATCTCTTCTATATTGCTGTTGGAGATATTGGCCGCCATTTTTCTTTTCTGGCTGAAACCGAAATCGAGTATCTCTCCAAATTCATTCAGTTTACCTTTTAGTAAAGCTTCTTTCATCATTTTAGCCTGTCCCTTCAGCTGGTGCATGGCTTCAATGGATTTTTCATCCTGGCGGTTTACATTATTCACCTGTTCCCTAATGATGGTAGCGCTTTCCCGTGAAGTAGCAGTAAAATAGAGCACCAGGTTATTTTCCAGTTCATGCAGGTATTGCGGGCGAATGCGCAGGGGGTTTACAATCACCTTATCATCTTTATAGAATTCCATGAAATTGACACCGCCAAAAGTTGCAGCATACTGATCTTGCCTGCCACCGGCCAGTTGCAGGTCATTGCGTTCAATCTCGTAGGCCAGGTGGGCTATATCATAATCGCCCAGGGGTAATTTAAGCATCTCAACAAATGCACCTAATACGGCAACAACCAATGTTGAAGAGGTACCCAGGCCTGATCCTGCCGGAGCATCTACAAATGTAGACAAACGGAAACCTGTAGCCGGAATTTGAAAATCCCTGTTTATCCTGTTGTAAACCGCTTTCAGCAGATCGAGTTTACCATTTACCGGCAAAACCGGCATCCAATTATATGTTTCCTGTTCTTTACGGTCAAGTGCCTCAACTATAATGGTACCGGTATCATTGGGCTCTATGCTTGCATAAGCTGACAGGGAAATGGTTGCATTAAGGATAGCTCCGCCATACATATCCGTATAGGGACTAACATCAGTTCCGCCACCGGCAAGGCCTATACGAAGAGGAGCTTTACTTCTGTAAATCATTTTGATTGATTTGGAAATTTGGAGATTGATGGGTTGATTGATTTGGAAATTTGGAGACAGGTTGATTTGGATATTCTTATTATTTGTTGTGTAATTGTTTTCTTCGATATTATCATAACCATTTACTTTTAAAAGTCAAATTTGCAAAGCCTGAATCATTTATTCGTTCGTATAATCAATTAATGATGCCTTCCACCAGATTATCCCAACTGTATTTTTTCTTTTCCTCCACAAGATGAGGAAGAAAATGAGGCGCTCCTTTCTTAAAAAACAACATTATCTTTTCAGCCAGCGATGCTGCGTCAGGTTCAGATACCAGTCCAGCTTTTCCATCGGGCACCAGGGCTGGCAATCCGCCTACATTTGTTACTACCATCGGAACTTCAAAATGATAGGCGAGGGGCGTTACCCCGCTTTGTGTGGCATTGCGGTAAGGCTGTACAACCAGGTCGGCAGCACAAAAGT
>CALKVC010000226.1 GCA_937996595.1 uncultured Chitinophagaceae bacterium | reverse complement strand
TTTCCCTACACGACGCTCTTCCGATCTGTAAATGAAATAACCAAAGACCTGCATTCAGCAATCAATAAGGAATCCAGTGAATCTTTTGCTGAGCTTAAAAAGATTTTCCAGAAATCTCTTGCTGTTAATAAGGATCTGGAAGCCGGGCATATCATCACTATGGATGATCTGGAATCAAAGAAACCGGCAGGTTATGGTATCAATGCCGGTGATTTTAAAAAGGTACTCGGAAAAAAACTGGCACACAAAAAATCGGCCCAGGATTTTTTGACTGAAACTGACTTTTTGTAACCGCAATGGCGCAGAAGCGCATGAGAATTTAATTTTTACCGGGCCTTTTTTTAGGTTCAATTCTAACTAAAATATTTTCAGAAAATTCAAATAATTAAACCATATAGGCAACTTAAAAAGCATAACCTTTTTAATATTGCGTCTACGCGTCTCCGCGGTAACCCACACCATGAGTAAAAGAAAAATTTGTGTTGTCATCACTGCAAGGCCCAGTTATAGCCGTGTTAAAACTGCCTTGCAGGCAATTAAAGATCATCCGTTACTGGAACTCCAACTGGTTGTGGCGGCTTCGGCCCTGCTAGACAGGTACGGAAGTGCAGTAAACTACATCGAACAAGACGGGTTTGAAGTTACAGCCAAAGTATTTAATGTACTGGAAGGAGAAAACCTTACTGCTGCGGCAAAAACAACAGGCATCGGCATTTTGGAACTGTCTACCGTATTTGACAATATCCGCCCAGATATAATCGTAACCATCGCCGACCGTTTTGAAACAATGGCAACGGCCATTTCAGCTTCATTCATGAACATTCCGCTGGCGCATATCCAGGGCGGTGAGGTTACCGGTAACATTGATGAAAAAGTGCGGCATAGTATCACCAAACTGGCAGATTATCATTTTGTGGCATCTGCATCTGCCAGGGAAAGGGTTATCAGGCTGGGAGAAGAACCCGCTTATGTTATTAACACCGGTTGCCCATCCATTGACCTGGCAGCTTCGGTAAAAAAAAGCCCGGCATTGAATTTTGACCCATTTGAAAAATACGGAGGCGTTGGTAGTAAACCTTCACTGGCCGGTGGTTATATTGTGGTGATGCAGCATCCCGTTACAACTGAATATGCAGATAGCCGGAAACATATTGATGAAACACTGTTTGCAGTAAAAGATTCAGTCTTGCCCGTGCTATGGTTCTGGCCCAATGTGGATGCAGGGGCTGATGGTACGTCAGCCGGTATCAGGTCATTCAGGGAAAAATTTGGTTCAGCACATATGCATTTTTTCAAGAACATGGAAGGAGAGGATTTTTTAAGGTTGCTGGCAAACGCCTCATGCCTTGTAGGAAATTCGAGTGTTGGTATACGTGAGTGCGCATTCCTGGGTGTGCCTGTTGTAAATATCGGCACCAGGCAGCATAAACGCGACAGGGGAAATAACATTATTGATGTTGGTTACAATAGAGATGAAATTGCAAAAGCCATCAGGTTTTGGATTGAAAAGGGAAAAGCTGAAATCTCTACGGTATATGGCGGCGGTGATGCAGGAAAACAGATAGCTGAACAACTGGCAACACTTCCGCTGAAGTTCCATAAAACCATTTCTTACTGATGAAGGTTATCGCCATCATACCGGCCAGGGGTGGATCAAAAGGGGTGCCTGGCAAGAACAGGAAACCTGTTGACGGTAAACCACTTATATCATATACCATAGAAGCAGCCCTTCAAAGCAGGTTGCTGTCGGAAATTTATGTAAGCAGCGACGATCAGCTTATCCTGGACCTGGCAGCGGACTACAAGGGAATAAAGGTACATGTAAGGCCCGGTGGCCTGGCAACGGACAGCAGCCCGGTTTCAGAAACAGTTTCGGTTATATGCAGTAACACAACCTGCGATGCCATCATGCTGCTGCAGCCAACTGCCCCTATCCGTACCAGTGATAATATTGATGATGCTATCAGGCTCATGGAATCTTCAGGCCATTGCAATTCTGTAATTTCTGTAGTGGCAATGGATGATGTGCATCCCGCCAGGATGTACTGGATCAGTGAAGGGGAAATGCGATCCATACTCCCGGAATATGAACTGTCCAGGAGGCAGGATATTCCGCCGGCATATTACCGCAATGGTTCAATATACCTTGTAAGAAAAAGTGCATTTGATGAAAAGAAGTCATTGATGGTTAAACCCTCTTTACCATATATCATGCCTTCCGGATGGCTGCTCAATATTGATGAACCCCGTGATATGATCATCGCTGAAGCGCTGATACCCGCATGGAAAAATGGCTTGTTATAACATGGTTGTACTGAATGCAGAACCAGCTGGCTACAGTGTAAAGGCAATTGAAAGCTGGAAGCAGAAAGGATATGCCTATAAGGCGTCCGGTTGGGATGAGATCATGCAACAGCATCAAATTGACGATGCGAGCATCCTGATTACAAGGCTGGCAAAAAAAATAGACGACAGGGTATTGGATAAGTTTCCGTCGCTTACACACCTGGTATCAGCTACAACCGGCCTCGACCATATTGACTTACAAGCGTTGGATAAAAGAAATATAAAACTGGTTTCATTGCGTGGCCAGGATGAATTCTTAAAAACGATACCTTCAACGGCAGAACATACCTGGGCTTTGCTGCTGTCATTGCTCAGGAACATACCTGCTGCAAACAATCACGTAAAGCAGGGCTTTTGGGAAAGAGACAGGTTCCGTGGTTACCAGTTAAAGGGAAAAACAATTGGTATAATCGGCCTGGGAAGAACAGGAACAAAAGTGGCTTCCTATGCAAGGGCATTTGACATGGATGTTTGTTATTTTGACCCCTTTGTTGATAACAACAATTATACAAGATGCGATACACTTAGTGGCCTTTTGCCAATGAGCGATATCGTTAGTATTCATGTACACCTGAATGCCGATACACAAAACCTGGTTGCTGCTCATAACACCGGTATGATGAAAGACGGATGCCTGCTGATCAATACTTCGCGTGGAAAAATAGTAGACGAAGAAGCTGTGGCACAGGCGTTAGCAACCGGTAAAATTAGCGGCATAGCCACTGATGTGCTGGCAGGCGAACTGGATGACATAAAATTAAGCCCGCTGTGGTTGGCCCAGCAGAAAAAGCATAACATCATCATAACACCGCATATCGGTGGGGCTACCTATGATGCTATGTGGGCCTGTGAAGAATATATTGTTAATCTGATATGAAAAGAAAAACAGATATTGCCTATATCATTTCTCATGGTTTTGCATCAAGGATGTTATTGCAGACCGACCTTTTAGGGAAATTAATAAAAAAGGGTTTTAAAGTTGCCGTGATAACTCCATATAAAAGTGATCAGAATTTACTCGATTATGCAGATGCCAATCACATCGACATTATTGAATATAATCCGACATCTTCGTTATGGACAGGTGAATATATGCGGCTGCGAAAATATCTTTTTGAAGACATTAGGAAAAATGCCGCACTATGGGAAAAGCACCTTCGTGACCTGAATACTGCAAAACAAAGAGCTGCATTCGCAACCGTTCTTAAAATACGTATATATTACTTTATACATTTAATGCTTAAAGCAATTCCACTTCTCAGGAAATTTTTTGCCGGTTTTGAAAGAAGATCATTAAAAGACCCTGTGGCTGATAAAATCCTACAAGAACTCAATCCGCAATTATTGATTGCAACTTACCCGGTTAATCTAACTGAAAGTAGGTTGTTGTTTGCAGGTAATAAGGCCCCGGACACTAGTACCGTGATCCATTTACTAAGTTGGGATAATATTTCCTGTAAGGGCTATTTTTCCCAACTGGCAGATTATTATATCTCATGGGGTAACATCATGAAACAGGAATTCATGGAGTATTATAAAATTCCGGAAAAAAAAATATTCAATACCGGTGTTCCTCATTTCGATCTGCATAAACAAGTGGAAGGAACAGTTGTTTACAAGGAAATTTTAAAAAGAAAACCCAAGTATCTCTCGCTACACAATTTCCAAATTGAACCAAAGTTCACGTCATTCTCCTTGATAAAAATATGAAAGAGATAAAAATGATTCCATGAGTCGTAAGAGGCGGTGTGATCAAGATATCTGTCAATAAGTCAGGAACGTATCTTATCAGGAAAAGATAAAAACTAAGTCAACTATATTTTCTCTATCGGTGCAATCTCGATATTCATCTTCTTGATTCCCATTCCAGGAAATGCTATATCTCCGATTGCCTCATTTTTCGCAACTATTGTCCCGATACCATATTGAGGATGTTTTATCTGATCTCATACAAGATCGGAAGAGCGTCGTGTAGGGAAAGAGTGTCTTCGCCTGTGTAGATCT
>CALKVC010000225.1 GCA_937996595.1 uncultured Chitinophagaceae bacterium | reverse complement strand
TCTGGCATACTCAATGCTTTGATTTTCGTATCCCTTTTTTATCTCCTCAGGCAAATCGCTTTGCGCCAGGATGGCTTCAGGAGCTCCTTTTGCTGCAATTACAAAATCGTTTTCGCCTTTACGGAAGATATGTGTCATCATAGGCGGCCTTCCGGAAACAGGATATTCATGAACCTGCGTGTATTGCAAACGTTTATCAATACACGCTGTTTTACCATACAATGAATGAATGGCTTTTTCCATAGGGTCAAATGGGTTGGTTTCACTGGACCACATGGCATATTCAAGCAATTCATGCGGCATACCATCGCCTGTTGCAGCCGGTACAGATAAACCTGTAGCCGCATCATAAAGAAAATCCAGTTGCATGAGGTTCTGCGTGAGTGTGCCGGTTTTGTCTGCACAAATAACGGTGGCAGAACCCAGTGTTTCTACATACTGTGGTTGTTTTACAATCACTTGGCTTTGCAGCAGCCTGAATGCACCCAATGCCTGGAATGTGCTGAATGCTACCGGTATCTCTTCCGGCAGCAGGCTCATGGCAAGGGTGAGGCCCTGCATCAGCGCATCCATTACGTTGCCGGTTTGGTAATAATGGTAACCCACCACCAGCACAAATGCAACGAAGCCGGCGCGTACCATATTCTTTACAAATGAACGTACCTGCAACTGCAAAGGTGTTTTCAATACCGTGATGTTTTCCAGCGACTGGCCGATACGCCCCAGCATGGTCTCCTTACCTACCGCCTTTACTTCAATGATGGCGCTGCCGCTGGTTACCAGCGTACCCTTATACACACTGTCATGGGTATCCGAAAATTTAAAAACAGGAAATGCTTCACCGGTCAATACCGATTCATTCAGAGACAGGTCATTTGCCTGCCTGATGAGTCCGTCAGCCGCAGGCACTTCCCCTTCTTCAATCAGCAGCACATCGCCTACGACCACATCTTCTGTAGGAACCAGCAATTGTGCACCGTTGCGAATCACTTTTGCCCTGCTGTCAGACAGTTTCTTCAACGCCATCACGGCATTACGGCTGCGGTATTCCTGGAAAAAAGATATGCCGGAAACGATCAGTACGGAAATGACCATAATAAAACCTTCCCTTGCTTCGCCGGCAATAAAATACAACATACAGGCCGCCAGCAGGAGGATAAACATCGGCTCCAGCACCACTTCCTTTAACACATGTATAAAAAGCCTGTCTGAGCCGCTTTCAATTGCATTTACGCCATGCCTGGCCCTGGATGCAAGCACCTGATCACCGGTAAGTCCATGGGAAACATCCGTATCACTCATGAAGGTTAATTTTGCAGTAACAGTTATGTCAAATATACAAGCGGCTTTCTAAGTTACCATGTTTGCAATATGCTGCCCAATTACTTAATGCTTTTCCGCAAAATCATTTATTCCCGCATCTGCATTTGTATCACCGGTTTTCTGTTGATGCAGTAGCAATAAGGGAATATGTGTATGAAAGATCAGGTGAGTGGTGGTGCTTTCCACAAACAGCCTGTTAAAAAAACCGTGCTTGTGGGGTATCACAGCCATTATATCTATAGCATTGTCTGCTGCAAACTGTTCCAGCACCTGGGCCACATTGCTCCCTTTCGGGAATTCATATTCAGGGTTAAGACCTTTCAGGTTATTAATGACAGGTGTCGGCTGAAACCTGTTTGTATATGTTTCCTGCATTTCTTCCTCAACAACCCATACCACAGATAGCCTTGATGAAAATTTTTCACCAAGCTGCTTAAGGAGCTCAACTGTTTCTGCAGAAGTTTCCTGGTCCATATCGCTGGCCAATGCAATACGGGCCGGCCTTTTGAAAACGGCATCTTCCGGAACAACCAGCAATGGTATAACTGTGGTTCTTGTAAGTGCAGTGGTTGTACTTCCGAATACCCTGCGCAGCCCTTTTGCTGTTGCTTTCATGCCACAAATGATGATGTCGGCCTGCTTCAGGGTTGCTTCTGCATCAATAGCTTTGGCAGCAGCTCCTTCAGAACCGCTGATTTCTACCTGCACCAGTTTATCCGGGTTGATAGCATCTGCTTCATTAACCAGGAGTTCCCTGATATTCGCCCACACATCTTCGGTTTTATACAACAGGTAACTTTCCGGTACCTGAACTGGAGCCTGGAATGCATGAAACAAATGCACGTTGGCTGAAAAGAATTTTGCCAGCTCTATACCATACAAAGCCGCATTGCGGGATGCCGGCGAAAAGTCTGTTACAATAAATATATTTTTCATTTATCCTGGTTTTTAACAAAACTAAAAATCCCGGACAATACCAGTAATGAGAGATATTACAAAGCATCCTGACAAATATCATATTTCAAAATACTACCTGTCACCCTGATATTAAACGAATGGAACTAATTTCGGATTGGCAATAAACCTACAATTATGAAAAAAATAATTCTTGCTTCAGACGGAAAAAGTTTTCCAAAAGGCGCTTTCGAATTCGTTAAAGAACTGCAACAGCATGAACCTGTTTTACTCACAGGCGCTTTTTTGCATTCACTGAATTTTGAAGAATTCCTGCCCGGTGTTTTTGCCATGTATGCAAGCCCGGCCCTGGAGTTCCTGGAAGAGGAAAAAAAGCTGAACAAACAGATCAGGCAGCAGTTTGAAGACCTGTGCCAACGGAACATGATTGAATACAGGGTACATGAACAAAGCCCCAACTGGAATATTGAAGACCTTTCAAAAGAAACCCGGTTTGCTGATCTGATGCTGATGAGTGAGGAATTGTTCTGTAATGATATAAACTCATATCAACCAAACAGTTTTATGCAGCAGGCCATTCATAAGTCAGAATGCCCGGTTATTTGTGTGCCTGAAAATTATTCGCCTGTAAGGAAGATCATATTCGCCTATGACGGGAAAAAAGAGAGCATGTTTGCCATGAAACAGTTTTGCAACCTGTTCCCTCAGTTTACTGCATTGGAAACTAAAATCATTTATGCAAAAGATGAGGCCGATGAAAATATCCCTGACCTCATTTACCTGGAGGAATATGCCGGAAGACATTTCAGTGACCTGGATATAGAAAAAGTGGTATCAAGTGGGAAAAAATTCTTTGAAGAACGGGGCAATGAACTGAACAACTGCATGCTTGTAAGCGGTGCTTACAGCAGGTCGGGCCTTTCCACTTCACTGAACAGGAGTTTTGTGGAAACAATCATTCATGAACACAGGATTCCGGTGTTTATTGCACATAGCTGATTCACATATCTTGTAAGTATGCAGGTAAACACGCCTTACTGTACTGTTTAACAGAAAAACGGCAACATGTCATCTCAACAACTGGTAATCGCCTATATAGGTTCAAACCTGGCAGCGCTTCTACTGCTTTTCTTAAGCTGGAAAAGAAAAAATACGGCGAGGTTCTTATTTGCTGTATTATTCATCTGGGCATCGGTGACCAACTGGAGAACGGCAAACAGCAACCCTACGGTTTACCTCGAATACAGTGAATATGCCATAGGCATCTACCAAAAGATTATTCATGGTTATTTTGCCAGCCATATAACTGGAATTGTTTCACTGATAGCGGCTGGCCAACTGCTGATAGGGCTGGGTATGCTGGCACGCGGTATGATTGTACAAGTTTCCTGTGCAGGCGGAATCATTTTCCTGCTTGCCATTGCACCGCTTGGGTTTGGTTCAGCCTTCCCTTTCAGCATCACAACATCAATCGCTTTGTACCTGTTATTCAGGCACCGGTTTACCAAAGACATTTTTAAAAACAAATGGTGGATTTAACATTCGGCAACAGCGGTTCAGGTGACCTGTATCATCTTTCCCTATTACTGCAATCATAGTTTTCCGCTTACTGCATGATGTAACTTTAAGCAGGAAATCAAGAATCTGTGAAAAAGAATATCAGCAGGAAAGAGAGGATAGGCAGAGCATTGACGGCAGTGTTTCTTATTTCGATCAACGTGGCAGGATTTGTTTCGTGGCCTGAACGTATCATCGTTTGGATGGCAGCGGGAATACTGGTGATAACTTCCATGGCGGGCAGTTGCCCTGCATACTCCTTGTTTGGAATCAATACATTTACCAGGAAACGCACGGTTTCTTGATTCTTTACAGGTAACTATATTAATAACCATTAAAATTACAATCATGGAAACAAAAGCATTAGAAAAAAAGACAGGTTGGCCATCATTGTTTGAAAACAACCTGGTTGATAAGCTGTTTAATTCCCCGCTTGATGAGTACTTCAATTTCAGCAAAACCATGAGCGTACCTTCCATCAACATCAAGGAAACTGATGCAGAATACAACCTCAGCATTGCAACCCCCGGTTTGGAGAAAAAAGATTTCAACATGGATGTTACCGAAGGCATACTGACCATCAGCGCTGAAAAAGAAAAAGAAGAAAAAATGGATAAGAAAAACGGGCGCTTCAACAGGATGGAATACAATTATTCAAGCTGGAGCCGTTCCTTTACACTGCCTAATGATTGCGACAGCAATAATATCAAGGCAGAATATAAAAACGGTGAACTGAAGATCAACATCCCGAAAACAGAAGTTAAAAAGCTTAAAAACATCAAAAAAATAGATATAACCTAAGGTTAACAAGAATTACCTTACTGGTTTCAGTTGGGGAAGTTGCTGCGGGGCTGCTTCCCCATTTCATTACAGGAAAAGGAAACAAACTAACGTAAACGAGTAGATGATTTTTTGAAAAAACAGCCAACCATTCAAAAAAATATTATTTATCATGTATAAAACTGGTCCTGCTATACGTGCCGGGGCTGGCATGGTCGCCTTCCCTGAACCTGATATCTACATAATTAACCCCTTTCACCTCGGTAAGGTTATAAGTAACTTCAGCCAGGTAGGCTTCGGCTCCGGTAGACCCCATTTGCCGGGTAAGGTAATTGCTTTTATCCACTTTTAAAAATATGCTGTCATTGGATGACTTAACATATAGTAGTTTGATCTCGGGGTACAGGTCATTCAGCCTTTTCAGCATGAAACCCGTATTTAGTGAATCTTCACTCACCGGTGAATCCTTTTTCATAACAAAACCTTTTTGCGGAACCAACTCTGCCGTCCAGAAATAATGACTATCTGTTATCACCGAAGCGGAATCTTGTTTTGGAGTTATATGCAAGGTATCTGCCGCAACGGTTTCTTCACCGGATTTTTTGTTGTTACAGGAAAACAAACCCACACCAATCAGTACAAACCAAAGAGATTTTTTCATAAAAGGCTGATTTAATTAAACATCGCATTACCGCCAATCATTTACAGGAGGTATGCCATTACAAATTTACCGAATTATGTTGTTAAACCATAGTGCCTGATTCCGCCATTCAAATAAGAATACTAACTAATATTTAAAAGATACGCTGGCAGATATACTTATAAATTGTATCATTTGATATGATTCAACTGACAAATATCAGTTGGCACTTTGATACCCGTCACCTATAAATTCAACAGTCAGGATAAATTTGCTAAAAAATTCAGCGTATCAAAGAAAATCAGACAGAAACACAGCAGGCATGTTATCATTGCGGTGATAGCAGTGACGGCACTATCATGGCAGATGAAAAGCAATTTTGCTGTAATGGTTGCAAACAAGTCTACCTGTTACTGAATGAAAATGACCTTTGCAGTTATTATAACCTCGATAAAACCCCCGGTATAAAAGCCAAAGGAAAATTCACCAGCGGCCGTTTTGAATACCTGGATGATGCATCATTGGTACAAAAGCTTGTACAATTCAGCAGCGATAACCAGGTGAATGTAACTTTCTCTCTTCCGCAGATGCACTGTTCTTCCTGTGTGTTCCTGCTGGAAAACCTGCATCGGATTGATCCGGGAATAACTACATCCAGGGTTAATTTTCAACGGAAGGAAGTATTCATATCGTATAACCCGGCTGCCATTTCACTGAGAAAAGTAGTGGAACTGCTGGCATTTATCGGTTATGAACCAGCTATCAGCCTGAATGATATCAGCAACAGCCGTGAACCAGATAGCCAAACGAAAAAACCAACAAAATTCAGGAGAAAACAGATTTACCGGATAGGTGTGGCAGGTTTCTGTTTTGCCAATATCATGATGCTCAGTTTTCCGGAATACCTTTCTTCCGGCAATGTTGATGAAGACCTAAAAAAGACTTTTGCATGGCTTAACCTAGTATTATCGGTACCCGTGCTGTTTTTCAGTTCATCTACCCTATTTAGTTCGGCATGGAAAGGGTTGAGACAAAAATATGTAAACATAGACGCTCCTATTGCACTGGCCATCATCGTAACATTTGCCCGCAGTTATTATGAAATCATCAGTGGAACCGGTGCCGGGTACCTGGATTCGGGCAGCGGCATTGTGTTTTTCATGCTCACCGGCAGGTGGTTCCAGGATATGACCTATGATTCCCTTTCATTTGACCGCGATTACCGTTCTTATTTTCCCCTCGGCGTTACCATCATCAATGAACACAACAAAGATGGTTATACATACAGAGAGGAAAAAAACATACCGGTAACAAAACTCAGGAAAGGTGACCGCATCATTATCCGTAATGAAGAAATGATACCGGCAGATTCCATACTGCTTAAAGGGAAGGCAAATGTTGATTACAGTTTTGTAAACGGCGAACACACACCCGTTGAAAAAAATAATGGCGACCTGGTTTATGCGGGCGGCAAACAAACCGGAACCGCCATAGAACTGCAGGTGGTTCATGAAGCATCACAAAGCTACATTACGGAATTATGGAACAATGATGTGTTTAAAGGCCCCAAAACCCGCACCGAATCTTTCATTCACCCCTGGAGCCGGTATTTTACCCTCAGCCTTTTCTCCATTGCTATTGCCGCCGTTGTTTACTGGTGGATCATCAATCCGGCTAATATTTTACCGGCGCTAACGGCTGTACTGATTGTTGCCTGCCCCTGTTCCTTATTGTTATCCGCCACATTCACAAATGGTAACATGCTCCGCATCTTAGGTAAGAATAAATTATACCTGAAGAATGCCCGTATCATTGAAGCGCTTGCGTCTGTAGACAGCATTGTATTCGACAAAACCGGCACCATCACGCAACCGCAGCATTCGGTGATCAGGCATCACGGACCCGAATTATCTGATAATGAAAAAGACATGTTACGGCAAATCAGCAGCCAGTCTACACACCCATTAAGCAAACTGATTGCCTCCCAGTTACAGAAAACATCAACCAGCGATACGATAATCAGTGATTTCAGGGAATACACTGGCAGCGGGCTGGAAGCCATTGTTAATGATATACCAGTGAGGATGGGCTCGGCCGGTTTCATACAAGGGATAAACGCTTCCGTTAAAACTAAAGACACTGCCACTGAAGTGAACGTACAGATTGGCAGTGAATATAAAGGATATTTCAGCATCAGCAACCAGTATCGCCCCGGAGTCAGGGAAGCCGTTGATTCATTGAAAGAATCCGGTTACAGGCTGCATGTGTTATCGGGGGATAATGATTCAGAAAAGGAAACGCTGCAGCATTTATTTGGCGCTGATGCCCATCTTAAGTTCCGCCAGTTGCCTATAGACAAGCTGGAATATATCAGGAAGTTACAAACCGGTAACCAACGGGTTTTAATGATTGGCGACGGTCTTAATGATTCAGGCGCCCTGATGCAGGCTGATACCGGCATTGCGGTAAATGATAACAATGCCCAGTTCACCCCTGCTTGTGATGCTATCCTTGACGGTAACCGGATGAAGGATATCAGCCGGTTCCTACAGTTTGCCAAAGCGGGAAAAAAAATTGTAACTGCCAGTTTCATCCTGTCTATACTATACAATATTGTGGGGCTAAGTTTTGCCGTAAGCGCCAGCCTGTCGCCACTGGTAGCCGCCATATTGATGCCGGCGAGCAGCATCAGTATCGTATTGTTTGTAACTGTAACGGGTAACCTGGTTGCAAAAAGAATGGGCCTGTAAAGCCGTTTTTTTACTTTTTTGTGACAAAAAGTGATTTAAATCATAACCTGCTTTGATAATACTCATAGCTGCTTTTTAACAGTGCTTTTACTTTTGGCGGCATAAAAATGAACAAGTGAGCGCATTATTCATACTTATCGGGATAAGCATACTGGTTGCCGGAAGTTTCCTGGCAGCTTTTTTATGGAGTGTATCCAACGGCCAGTATGATGATGATTATACACCTTCAGTCAGGATGTTATTCGACAATTCTACAAATACTTCCCAGAATCAAAAAAACATAACCAAAACAACTAAGAAAAATGCAGGTAGAAAAATTTCATTACGATAACAGGATAGTCAAGAATTTCGCCTATGCAACCATCCTATGGGGTGCTGTGGGCATGCTTGTGGGCGTATGGGTTGCCCTGCAGCTTGTATTTCCGTCTTTGAACATCACGCAATACGGGTCATTTGGCCGGTTGCGCCCGCTGCATACCAATGCGGTGATTTTTGCATTCGTAGGAAACGGTATTTTCATGGGCGTTTATTATTCGCTGCAGCGCCTATGCAAGGCGAGGATGTTCAGCGACATGCTCAGCAAGATACATTTCTGGGGCTGGCAACTGATCATTGTTGCGGCAGCCATCACGTTACCGATCGGTCTTACTAACGGAGCCGAATATGCGGAGTTGATATGGCCGATTGACCTGGCCATCACCGTTATTTGGGTTATTTTCGGCTGGAACATGTTCGGTACCATCATCAAAAGAAGGGAAAGGCACCTGTATGTGGCCATCTGGTTTTATATAGCCACTTTCATTACCGTTGCGGTGCTGCATGTGGTACGTTCCGGTGAATTGCCCTATACCTGGTTGAAGAGTTACAGTTTCTATGCAGGCGTACAGGATGCGCTGGTACAATGGTGGTACGGTCATAATGCCGTAGCATTCTTCCTCACCACCCCATACCTGGGGCTGATGTATTATTTTATGCCAAAAGCGGCTAACCGCCCGGTTTATTCCTACCGGCTTTCTATCATACACTTCTGGGCGTTGATATTCCTGTACATTTGGGCAGGCCCGCACCACCTGTTATATACATCTTTGCCAAACTGGGCACAATCGCTCGGTGTGGTATTCTCCGTGATGCTTATCTTCCCAAGCTGGGGCGGTATGATCAATGGGTTGCTTACGTTAAGGGGCGCCTGGGACAGGGTTCGCGATGATGTGATTCTTAAGTTCATGGTGGTAGCCGTTACCGCATATGGTATGGCCACTTTTGAAGGGCCAATGCTCTCCCTGAAAAACGTAAGTGCCATTGCACACTATACCGACTGGATTGTAGCACACGTACACGTTGGGGCACTGGGATGGAACGGTATGCTTACTTTCGGTATCCTGTACTGGCTGATTCCACGCATTTTTGACACGAAACTATATTCAAAGAAACTTGCCAACAACCATTTTTGGCTGGGTACCCTGGGTATCGTATTCTATGCCGTGCCTATGTACTGGGCCGGCTTCACACAAAGCAGCATGTGGAAACAATTTACTGAAAGCGGCCAGTTAAAATATACTTTCCTGGAAACAGTTACCTACCTGAAACCGTTCTTCTTCATGCGTTCATTGGGCGGTACTTTATACCTGGTTGGCGCATTGCTGATGGTCTATAATATTTACAAGACGGTTAAATCTGGAAAACTGGTTGCTGATGAGCCTGCTGAAGCTGCTCCATTGACAAAAGAAGTACATAAACACGCCGGTGAACACTGGCACAGGTGGATAGAGCGTAAGCCTGTACAGATGCTGCTCCTAAGCCTGGTAGTTATCCTCATTGGCGGTATCATTGAAATTGTTCCCACATTCTTGATAAAATCGAATGTACCTACTATCAGCAGCGTGAAACCATACACACCGCTTGAATTGCATGGAAGGGATATATATGTAAGAGAAGGCTGTTATGTGTGCCACTCACAGATGATTCGTCCGTTCAGGAGTGAAACTGAACGCTATGGCGAATATTCCAAAGCCGGTGAATTCGTGTACGATCATCCTTTCCAGTGGGGAAGTAAGCGTGCAGGTCCGGATCTGGCCAGGGAAGGAACCGGTAACCTGAAAAAATCTCACGGATGGCATTTCCGCCATTTCAGGGAACCATCTTCTATGAGCGAGGGCTCTATCATGCCGGCTTATCCATTCCTGATGGAACAGGATATAGACACGTCTGAAACGGGGGCCAAGATAAGGGCTATGCAGAAACTGGGTGTTCCTTATGAAAAGGGATATGACAAGATTGCAAACAGCGAACTGATGCAACAGGCAGGTATCATCACCGAAGTGCTAAAAGCAGACAGTATTAGGATTTCACCTAATAAGGAAGTGATAGCTGTTATTGCATATATGCAACGGTTGGGAAAAGACATTTCAAAAAGCAATAAATAAATCATAGCCATGTTCAAATTCATCAAACAATACGCCGAAAAAGTGGATAATATAGAGATCTACCCGATGATCTCATTGCTAATCTTCTTCCTTTTCTTTGTTGTGCTGCTGGTTTATGTTAAGAAGATGGATAAAAAAAGCATCACAGCTTTGTCAAATATCCCTTTTACAGACAAGGAAGATTCAACAATAACAAATCAATAAAACTCAAATTATGCGGTCCATAATTAAGATAAAGCCAACACTCTTTTTCAGCATCATAGCTACTGTTTCTTCTGCCAGTGCCTACTCACAGGAACCAGCAAACGCAGCAGCAGGCACATCATCATCCGCCAACCTGTTAGACATATTGATGGGTGTGATTGCGCTGGTGCTGGCATTTGTAATATGGGGTATGGGACAGGTGCTGGTAACCATCAGCAAACAAGCCCTCGATAAACACAGGCAACAAAAAAATATGCCTGTAGCAATTTTGCTCGCCGGCATGAGCCTTTTATCAATAACCGCCAATGCCCAAACTGAACCGGCAGCAGCAGCAGCAACTGCAGCTAATTACGGTGGGCTTAACAGTACGGCTTTCTGGATGCTGTCTGCTGTACTTTTTATTGAAGTGGTAGTTATTGCATTCCTCCTGTTCTCTATCAGGAGGATACAGGCTGAACTACTGCCTCAAACAGAAAAAGGAACTACTGCGCTTAAAGAATGGTGGTCAAGGATGGATAAGAAAATTTTCACCAAAGCCGTTGCAGTTGAAAAAGAAGCCGACGTGTTGCTTGATCATGATTATGACGGAATAAAGGAACTGGATAACGCCCTCCCACCCTGGTGGAAATACGGGTTTATCATCACCATCGGGTTTGCACTCGTTTACCTGTTTAATTTTCATATAACCGGTTATGGGAAAAACCCAACGGAAGAATATGCAGCAGAAATGGCCAGGGCAGAGGAAAGAAAAGCAGCTTTTGAAGCCAAAAACGTAGATAAAGTTGATGAAGCAAACCTGAAGATGCCGGAAAAAGCCGGCATAGATGCAGGAAAAACCATATATAATTCTGTTTGCTGGACCTGCCATGGCAAACAAGGTGAAGGTGGTGCTGGCCCCAACCTTACTGATGATTACTGGATTCATAAAGGTTCATTGACTGATATCTATTTATCCATCAAACATGGTTACCCTGAAAAAGGAATGCAGGCATGGGAAAAGAATTATTCTCCCAAAGAGATCAATAACCTGGCAGGATTTATAAAAACCTTAAAAGGAACAAATCCTCCTAACCCAAAAGCGCCGGAAGGCGAATTGTTTACAGAGGCCGCAGCATCCGATTCGGTAGCTGTGCAACCTATGAAAGATGTTAAACCGGTTACCGCAGACAGTAATACGGTTCCTAAAAAATAACAGCTAACCAAAACGGGCTGATCCCGTAGTATTATAAAGGGGGCTTTCTCAGGGAGGAGCCCCTGATTTAATAAAAACTATTATGCCAACAACAGCAGATCACGAGGAGATTTTCAGGGATTCGGTTGCAACCATTTCCAAAGAAGGGAAACGCAATTTCATACATCCAAAGAAACCGAATGGCCGGTTTTATAACCTGCGTACCTATTTCAGCATCTTTTACCTGATCGTTTTTTTTACGCTGCCGTTTATAAAAGTAAATGATGAACCGCTTATTTTATTGAACGTACTGGAAAGGAAATTCATCATTTTCGGCATGATATTCTGGCCGCAGGACTTTTTTATATTCGGAATCGGTATGATTACATTCATCGTATTTGTAATCGTTTTCACCGTTGCCTTCGGAAGGATTTTCTGTGGCTGGGCATGCCCGCAAACCATATTCATGGAAATGGTATTCCGCAAGATTGAATATTGGATTGACGGTGATTCATCTCAGCAGAACCTGCTAAAAAAAATGGCATGGAATGCTGAAAAAATCAGGAAGCGGGTTACCAAAATCATTATTTTCTTCCTGATCTCATTCATCATCGCCAACTTCTTCCTGGCTTACCTGGTAGGCATGGACCAAGTGATTGATAACATCTCTCACCCGGCACAACATATTGGCACGCTCGTTTCTTTGCTCATTTTCACAACCGTATTCTTTCTCGTTTACTGGTGGTTCAGGGAGCAGGCCTGTATCGTGGTTTGCCCTTATGGGAGGTTGCAGGGTGTACTGCTCGATAAAAATTCTATCGTTGTTGCCTATGATTATGTACGTGGTGAGCCAAGGGGAAAACTCACCAAAGATAAAAACCCTAAAACCAAAGACGACCACGACTGTAAATGCACCGATTGCAAAGGCGATGGCGGCTGTAAAGACGTAATACAGAAAATGGAAGCGGTGCAACCGGTTCAGGCTCATGGCGACTGTATTGACTGTTATGCCTGCGTGAAAGTGTGCCCAACGGGGATTGATATACGCAATGGCACACAGCTTGAATGTGTAAACTGTACTGCCTGCATAGACGCATGTGATGCCATCATGACCGCTGTTCATAAACCGACTGGGCTGATAAAATATGCCTCCGAAAACAGCATCAAAAATTCTGTACAACTTACTTTCACCAGGCGGCTGAAAGCCTATACGGCTGTTCTTTCCCTGCTGATAGCGCTGCTGGCATTCCTGCTGGTAAGCCGCAGCGACCTGGATGCAAGGCTGATGCGTACTGCCGGCATGACATACACGTCCCTGCCCGACGGAAGGGTAAGCAACCTCTACAACCTGAAACTGGCCAATAAAACCCATAAGGATATACCTATCCATATAAAACTGGAAAACATCAAAGGGGAAATCGTTCTTATCAACAGTAAAAACAGCATTGTAAAAAAAGAGGATTATACCACGCTTCAATTCCTGGTGAACCTCGACAGGTCTGTTTTAAAAAGCTGGAAGACACAACTGGAAATCGGCTTATATGACTCAACCCAAAAACTGAAAACCATAAAAGCAAAATTCATAGGGCCGGAAATATATAATTAAGGATATACAACACATAAAACATTTATCATGAACTGGGGTTATAAAATATTATCCGTCTACATTGTTTTCATTGCGGGAATCCTGTATATGGTTTTCAAATCATCAGGCGAAAACCAGGATCTTGTTACAAAAGATTATTATGAACAGGAACTGAAATACCAGCAGGTGATTGATGATGCGGAAAGAGCCAACGCCCTGTCTACTGATGTAACTTATGAACTGAAGGGCGACCAGATGGAGATCAAACTTCCGAAAGAGATGGAAGGGAAGAAATCATCAGTTAAGATACTGCTCTATTGCACCGCAGATAAGAGAAAAGATATCACTGCCGAACAGGATACGGAAACAGCTATGCTAAACCTGCCGGTAACAAAAAACAACAAAGGGTTGCATGAACTGAAAGTTAGCTGGATCACTGAAGGAAAAAGTTATTACTCAGAACAAAAATTGATTATTCCATGATGAACCTGTTCATTACAGCGCTGATTATGGGAGGTATCGGTACGATGCATTGCATTGGCATGTGCGGTCCGATTGCACTTTCATTACCTGTTGTATCAAACAGCCATTCATCCAGGTTCCTTTCTACCATGCTTTACAATACCGGCCGGGTGGTTACTTATTCCATATTGGGTGCCATTTTCGGGATAGCCGGCAGTACCGTTGCCTTTTTCGGATACCAGCAATGGCTATCAGTCATCATGGGTATCATCATCCTTGTGCTGATATTCCTGCCTGGTTATCACCTTTCCCGGAAGAATTTTCTGACAGTAATGTTTGATAAACTGAGGTCAAAGCTGGGCAACCTTTTTGTAAGGAAAAATTATCATTCAGTATTCTTTATCGGATTGTTAAATGGGTTACTGCCATGCGGGCTGGTATATATGGCGTTGGCCGGGGCCATATCAACCGGTTCTGTGATCAATAGCAGCATTTTCATGGCGGCGTTCGGACTGGGAACTTTACCGGTGATGTGGAGCCTGTCATTTTTTGGTGCATTCATCAACCTCAGGGTAAGGCAGGGAATAAGAAAAGTTTATCCGTACCTGATGACAGGTATGGCCATTTTGCTCATCCTGCGGGGGCTGGGGCTTGATATACCATATATCAGTCCGGCATTGCATCAGGGACAGCAAGCAGAACAACCGGTAATTGAGTGTCATGATTAAATTCAGTTTTGATACTGACGAAAGTTTTTTTATTAAGCAGAAAACTCGAATACTTTTATTAAAAAGATACAATAAAGATGATTATGAGTAGGATAAGAATTCCAGGAATAGATCAGTACCTCCATGAAAATTTGACATGGCAGCGTGCACTTGACTTTTACCTGCAGGAGAATTCTTACTTAAAAACAAGATTGTCACAGGTGCTGGATATTAACACCGACAAGGAGTTCATTGCCCAGGCGGAACATTTCCAGAACAGTTTCGTACACAATGATGAATGCATAAAAGATATGCAGACCGATATCATAGCTTTGCAACGGTTACTTAAAGATGCATCAAAAGGGTTGACATATGATGAACAGAAGATAACAGCCAAGCACCGGAAACTACATAATGAAATGGGCTACTTTGAGAAAAATTTTGCCGGACTAAAAAATGAATTCAACCAGTACCTCGGTTCCCTGCTTTAACCATACAACAATCATCAGTTAAGCATTCCCGCCAATTTCTTTTCGTTAAGTACGGAAATCCTGCTTCCCTGGATATCAATGAGTTTCTCGTTCTTGAAATCACTCAGTGTACGTATCAGCGATTCAGTGGCTGTACCGGCAATATTGGCCAGGTCTTCCCTGGAAAAATTAATGGTAAACACATCATCTCCTTCCTTACCATACTTTTTGAGCAATGTAACCAGGGCTGTTGCTACCCGCTTACGCAGGGAATTATAAGCGATATTTAGCAACTGCTGTTCTTTTTCTTCAATATTTTTTGATAATAACTGGATGATCTTCCGGGTGGCAGCGGCATCATGGTATAACAGTTTCTGGAATTCGTCGATGGGAATATCTGTAATGATACAGTCATCTATCGCCTCTGCGGTTTCTTTATAAACAGTGCCTTCCAGCAATGCCGTATAACCGAAAAAATCGCCTTCGCCAAAAAGACCGGTGGTAAGCACTTTACCATCTTCATTACTGATATACGTTTTCACTTTTCCCTTCTTGATAAAAAACAGCTTGTAAGGATGGTTACCTTCCATATATATGGCCTGCTTTTTCTTATAGTGGTTCTCTTCCCTGTTTTCTGTAATATTATCCAGTGTACTCAGTTCTCCGAATTCATTCAGCATTTCCTGTATGCCTTCGGGATCGGATGCATATTCCTTTTTAAGGATCTTTATCTTTTTAAGCCTGCTGTCTATGGCGTTCAGCAGTTCAATGTCGGTGAAGGGCTTCGTAATATAATCATCGGCGCCCATTTCCATGCCCTTGCGCTGGTCGCCACGCTCCGATTTTGCCGTAAGAAAAATAAACGGGATTCCCGAGAGTTCTTCATTTTTATTCAGCAGGTGCAAAACACCATATCCGTCCAAAACGGGCATCATGATATCGCAAATAATCAGGTCGGGCTTATGTTGCATCGCTTTTTCAATACCCACTTTCCCGTTTTCGGCCGTATCAACTACATAATTGGATAACTCCAGGATCTCGGCTGTATTCTCCCGGATATCGGCATTATCTTCTATCAATAAAATACGTTGTTTCATATTACACTGAAGCTGGTTTGTTGAATGAAATGGTTATACTGGTGCCTTTTTCCAGTTCACTTGCAAAGCTAATAGTTCCGTTCATCAATTCAGCATATTTTGCCACAATATGCAGCCCGAGGCCGGTTCCCTGTATATTGGTGGCATTGGAAGCACGGAAGAACCTTTCAAACAGGTGTTGCTGGTCTTCTTCAGAAATACCGATACCGTTATCCTTCACGGTGATGGTTAAAAGATCATTTTCTACAGTAGAAAAGAGTTCAATAATACCATCATCAGATGTGAATTTAATAGCGTTGCTCAATAAATTGAAAATGATATTCCGCAGCAGGGAATCATCCAGTTCTATTACCTGCTTGCCTGTATGACGGTAAATGAACTGCTGGTCTTTTTTGGCTATACCTTTTATTTCCACACAGATGTTTTCAATGAAATCCCGCACATTAAAACAAGTGTAACGGGTCAGTATTTTTCCGTCCTCAATCCTTCCAATTGACAGGAATTCATTCAATATGTCGAGCAGGTTATTTACAGATGATTTGATACGGTTGATATGCTTGTCACGTTTTTCCTGTTCTGCCGTTTCAGTATACTTGGCCAGGAGTGATGCTGATGAAAGAATGGTGCTTAACGGTGTACGGAATTCATGAGAAGCCATGGAAACGAACCTGCTTTTGAGATCCCCCAGTTCTTTCTCCTTATTTAGTGCTTTCTTCAATTCATCCCTCGATTCTTCCAGCTGGTGCAAAGTATCTTTCAGTTGGCTTGTCCTGAGTTCCACTTTCTTTTCCAGGTCATTATTCAGTTCTTCAATCTTCAGGTTATTTTCATACAACTGTTCTTTCTGCTGTAAAACAGCATTTTCAATTTCTTTGCGTTGCGAGATATCAATGATGAATGCTATGATGTTGATTCCCTCGTTGGTATGATAATGGCTTAGGCTCACTTCAACAGGAAATTCAGTCCCGTCTTTTTTTACAGCAAATAAATCCCTGCCAACACCCATTGACCTGCGTTCGGGCTTCTTTACATATTTCGTCCTGTGTGTATGGTGATTGTGAGCGTATCTTTCAGGAATCAGTATTTCTATTTCTTTTCCAAGCAGTTCGTCACAATGTGCATATCCGAACTGGTTTAATAAGAATTGGTTGGCTAGCTCAATCTTTCCTTTGGCATTGGCCACAAGGATTCCCATAGAAGCATATTCAAACAATGCCACAAACCGTTCTTTTTCCTTCAATAAGTCGCCAGTTGACAATTCATCCATCTCGGTAATTTGTACTAAGTTATAAATTATTGATATACAAATGACCGTTCTATATATTAATTATAAATCCTTTTTATATGAAAGGAAACAGACAGCCCCGTTTGCTGTATTTCAACCCAGGTTACTTCATACATATCTCGGTTGATGCACGCAAACACCGCAACAATTTCGTACATCCATGGCTGTTATTTTGATTTGGGCCTGTTAAAGGAAGTTTATCAGCCTAAATTACCGGATGCTATTTCAATACACCCGATTTTACCATATTGTTTACAATCAGCAATCCATATTCATGTGCCATTGCATCCATAGAATCGGGATCGAAAGATTCAGTATGAACAGCATACAGGAGGTTCCTGTTTTTAAGATCATAGAAATTACTTTCCCAGAAATACCTGGTATTTTCCTGGTAATATCCGGGGGAATAAATACGCTCATATATGGTTGTATAATATCCCCAGAAATTGCGCTGGTGAATGCTGTAGGGAGAATAATAAACTTTTCCCGGCACATAATACCGTTCACGGTCCTTATCGAGCAATACAATGGTAACAACTGCATCAATACCCAGGCCTGAAAGCTTATCAAGCACTTCAGTTTCTTTCATATTCTCAAAGTTCTTCGGGCCATATTCCTTGATGGCAGACACGGCGCTATACCCTTTATCAGCCAGGTCGCCTACGAGATGCATTTCCATTTTCTCCCTTAGTGCCCAATCGCTTCCGGCAATAATGCCTACAACCATTATTTTGCTGAATTTTTTTTCGGGGATTTTTTCAGATTTCCATGAGTTGGTTATCTGGGAACTGGAACAGCTTATCATAAATGCTATCATGATAAAACTGATGATATAATTTGTTTTCATAACCGGCTATTTTTATAACAGCAAGTTATTTTTTATTTGAAAAGAAGGTCATGATGATTGTCAGATACAGGTAAAACATATGTCATAAACACGTGTAATCTAATACTGCAAAGGGGCATTAATAGTATGGAAATTTCCGAACTCCGTTATAAGAACAACATGAAGGAAATACTACATATAGCCTATTTCATTTCATCCACTGTTTCAGCTTTTGCTCAAACCTGCCTGCCAGTTTATCAAGGTATGTCTCTGTTATTTCCGATATCTTATCCTGAAGCACTGAGGATGAATGTTCAGATTCATTTTTATGTTCTTTCCCTGAAAATAATCCTGCAACCAAATTGAATGGATTCAGGCTTTCCTTCACATCACGCCAGTCGTACCTGATGGCCTTTTCCAATTCCAGCTTCCGCTGAGCGAGCCTCTTTTGCTCTTCTTTTAGTTGCTGTATGTTCTTAAATCTTTTCATTTGTTTCGTCTTCCTTAAACAGTTGGTTCAGGATGGCATTCATGATAGGCAACCTGATCAGTTTTTCTTTTGTTTTCCATGTTAGCCACGAAATTAGCAGGAACAAGGCCGAAACAATGGCAAATCCCCAATAATACTCGCCTGTTAGCTTTGAGAGAAAATATGCCAGGGCAATCCCTGCAAATATGATGAAGATGATAAAAACGATAAATACAATTGAGAATGCAATCACCTGGGCCAGCAGTTTTGAACTTTTCTCTGCCGCACTAAGCTTAACAGCATCTAACCGGTTGTTCATATATTCCTTAACGTGGCCTGCCAGTTCTTCAACCTTAGAAAATGTCTCTTTCATAACCAGTCATATTAAATATAATAAATCAATAACCCAATTACCTGTCTTTTTCACTATGGAAAGTTATTGAATATATTAAACATGCTGAATGACTTCTGGCAATATATGCTATGACGCTTGTCACGATGGCTGTTTACTCACAAACTTATATTATTCAATTGTTTAAGAAGATTAATCCGCTGCATTTCCCTTTCATGGATACAATGTTGACGGAAATTTTCTACCTTATCAAAATCGGCATAAGCATTTTGACTGAACCTGAAGCTGCTTAAAAAATTTATCAGCATACTGCTGTCATTGAAATGGCCGAGTTGAACAGCGAGGTTTTCAGTATTTTTTAAACCATGGTATTGGGCAAAATGCGCCTGGCTGGCTGTTCCGGCGTATTCCATTTCCAGGCCTCTGATAACATGCAAATCTTTAATATGCTTGCGCATTATATGAAACATATGCCCGGTAATTTCCTTCTCGGCAAATAAGCGTTGGAGCATCTGCTTTTTCTCATCATAAAAAAAAGAGGCAGCCAATGGTTCATCATTTTCCGGCAGCTTTCTTATCATGGCTTTTACAGAATCCCGGCACGGGTTCTTGTGCAGGTGGGTATATAATTCTTTCTCACAAAGGGAAGTTTCCGCTTCCAGGCCTTTTAAAAAAAATACCGGCTTTTCATTTCCTGTAAAAAAGGATAAGGCCTTTTTTTCAAACAGGCGCATATCACGCAGGTTTCCGGCTTTCCGGAATAAACGCCTGATGTTTCCGGGTATACGTAACCTTCTCCTGCAAGTACTGTCCAGTGAAACCATCCCCAGGAATGCACGCAGTTTTTTAACACTTAGCCTGAAATCATGTATATCATCATCATCAAAATGCTTTCGCATTTGCTTCACCGATTTCTTCATATCCCTGCACAAGCCGTGAATGATATTTTCGTAAATATGTTTCATCATTGGCTGATTATCTTACCATCTTCCATTACGATGCTCCGGTCGGCCACACTGGTTAGTTCGTCATCATGGGTAACAATCAAGAGTGTCTGATGATATTTGCCTGAAAGTTGTTTGAAGATATCGAATACGAAGCCGAGCGCATCCTTGATAGCGATTGATGCATGTCAAGACGAGTGCGTGTCCGTAGTGCCATACTGCGCGGTGCACTAAAAACACAAAATCAGTTGATGAGGTAAGCGATGGAAAACACCCTAAGCAGCCCAGCCAGCCCCATGGTCTATAACGATGGGGTTGTGCGCCAGTTTGCGCTCACCACCATTCTTTGGGGCGTGGTTGGCATGTTGGTTGGCGTCATTATTGCGGCGCAATTGGCCTTCCCTGAATTTTTGGGAGGCATTCCTTGGCTGAGTTATGGGCGTTTGCGCCCCTTGCACACCAATGCGGTGATATTCGCGTTTGCGGGTAACGCCATTTTCATGGGTGTGTATTATTCGCTGCAGCGCCTCTTGAAAACCCGGATGTATTCTGACATCTTGTCGAATATCAACTTCTGGGGCTGGCAGCTGATTATCGTTTCGGCGGCTGTGACGCTGCCATTCGGTATCACATCGAGTAAAGAATACGCCGAGCTTGAGTGGCCGATCGACATCGCGATTGCAGTGATCTGGGTGGTGTTTGGTCTCAACATGATGATGACCATTCTGAACCGCCGCGAAAAACATCTCTATGTTGCGGTTTGGTTCTATATCGCCACTTTTGTTACCGTCGCGATGCTGCACATCGGCAACTCGCTTGCCATTCCGGTTTCTTTCCTGAAAAGTTATTCGGTCTATGCGGGTGTGCAGGATGCCCTCGTGCAGTGGTGGTACGGCCACAACGCCGTAGCGTTTTTCTTAACCACGCCGTTTCTCGGTATCATGTACTACTTTATTCCGAAAGCTGCGAATCGTCCGGTTTATTCTTATAAACTTTCGATCGTACACTTTTGGGGCCTTGTGTTCATCTATATCTGGGCCGGCCCGCACCACCTGCTCTATACCTCATTGCCCGACTGGGCGCAGTCGCTCGGTACTGCTTTCTCCGTGATGCTGATTGCACCTTCATGGGGTGGTATGATCAACGGTCTTCTGACACTGCGCGGTGCCTGGGATCGTGTACGACAGGATCCGGTTTTGAAGTTCATGGTGGTGGGAGTCACCGCTTACGGTATGTCGACATTCGAAGGGCCGATGATGTCGCTCAAGAATGTGAACGCACTCACGCACTATACGGACTACATTATCGGGCACGTGCATTTGGGCGCTCTCGCCTGGAACGGTGGTCTCGCGGCTGCAATGCTGTATTTCATTATTCCACGCCTGTGGGGCAAGCCGCTCTACAGCATGCGCATGGCGAACTTCCACTTCTGGATCTCGACGATCGGTATTGTGTTCTATGCAATTCCCATGTACTGGGGCGGCATTACGCAGAGCCTGATGTGGAAACAGTTCACGGCGCAGGGTGATCTGGCCTTTGGTGGTGATGGTCAAAGCAGTCATGAAGCAGCCTTTATGTGGGTTGATGTGTAATGCAACTTTACATTACCGCATTCGTTCTGTGGACAGCTGGTCAGCGGCAACAGCCATTCTCATTTTGACCAGACAAGTGTGTTGAGTTTGTCGCTGGGGGTCTGCTGTTTCGCGCCTGATGTGTGTGTGGGGGGCGTTT
>CALKVC010000224.1 GCA_937996595.1 uncultured Chitinophagaceae bacterium | reverse complement strand
CGGTTGTGTGGGTGCTGCCGATGGCTTATCATTTCATCGTTTCTGTTGTATTATATGTAAGGTTCGGCGCTGCCATTGCAGTTGCAGAAGATTTCCTGGCTAAAAACATCATTGAAATCACCAACCGCCACCAGTGCACGCTGTTATACGCTTCGCCGATGCAGATACGGCTTTTATCTAACGACAAGGGGGCAGACATGATGCCTTCACTGAAGCATGTGATTTCCACATCCGCTTCCATTTCACCCGATGTATGCCTGGCGTTCCAGCATCGTTTTGGCATTCCCGTTAGCCAGGCTTACGGTATCATTGAGATTGGATTGCCCATGATCAACTATAATAAATCGGCCGAACACCCCGAAGCCGTTGGTTATGCTTTACCCGGTTATACCGTTGATATCCTGGATGATGACCATAACCCGTTGCCGCCGGACAAAACCGGGCACCTGGCCATTAAAGGCCCGGGCATGTTTGATGCTTACCTGCTGCCGGCCACCCCACGTGATGAAGTGCTTAAGAATGGTTATTTCCTTACAGCAGATTATGCTTCCAAATCGGCAGACGGGCTGGTTACCATTGAGGGAAGGGCAAAATCGGTTATCAATGTATCCGGATTAAAAGTTTTTCCGGAAGAAGTGGAAGCCGTGCTGGAATTGTTGCCCGAAATAAAGATGGCCCGCATTTCAAGCAGTCCGCACCCGCTGATGGGACAGGTTATAGAAGGCGAGATCGTTTTACATGAAGGGAAAAGCATAGATGTGGAGGATGTACTAACGTATTGCCGTAAACGATTATCTTCTTTCAAGGCGCCTCAAAGGCTCCGTATTGTAGATTCGCTGCCGGTTACCGGGTCGGGTAAGGTACGGCGGTATTGATCATGTGATTGAATTTATGCCGGTTGCTGCCTGGCCGCTTTTCCCCTGAACCTTTCATACAATACCACGTTCATCAGCACCAGCAGCATGCCGTAAAAGGCATCTTCAAACGGGATGGTATAAATCCTTGTACCCAGGTTTTCGGCATCGTTGTAAATTACCACCGGGATGGCGGTTAGAAAGCCATTCACCACCAGGAAGGGAATGAGGCAAACGGCATATGATACCAGGAATGAAAGCGCATCAAAATGCCTGAATGTTTTTCGGAAAAAATACAGGGCCGCTATAAAAACGGCATTCAGTACAAAGGTCCAGGAGGTATAATACTTTTCATAAAAAACGATACCTGTAACCAATAACACAACTGCCAGCGCCTTTAAAAAGATATCGGCTGCTTTTTTCTCTTTCAGTAAGGGGAAATAAGCCCGGATACACGCATAGATGAACACGCAGCAGTAGGGAACAATGAAAAAGAACAACACTTCTTCCAACGGCAGGTTTACCAGTTTCATGCCTGTTATGTATTGTTCGTTGAAGTGCCACACCCCTTCTGATGTAAAAAAAATATCCCAGGTTATATAAAACAAAGCGGGTAGTATAATTGCAGGAAAGAGGTATTTCCATTCCCTGTAATAGGCCACTTTCTTATCGAAACTGAGCGCCAGCGGGCCTGCAAAGGATGCCAGGAGGATGAGGAAATATGTATATTGGCTGTTCAAAAAAAAGCGGGTAGTATTAAACGTTAGCTGTAGCCGATGTATTATTGGAAGTGTTGTGCTGCATGCGTTTTTTATCTTCTCTTACTTTGTCCCAGTATTTCCTGTTAACCCACAGCATGCCGAAACTTTCACCTTCTTCCTTTTCCAGGTGCTTGTGATGCATTTTATGCGCCCACCTTAAAGCCCGTACATAGGTATTATTGCTGCGGCTGAACCATTTGAACCGCTGGTGAATGATCACTTCATGTACCAGGAAATAAGCGATGCCATACAGGGTGAAACCTGCGCCGATGGATATCATCCAGTACATCTTGTATATTACGCCAAACATGATGAGCAGCCAGCTTGGGATAGCGAATATCAGGAAATAGAAATCGTTCTTTTCAAACACACCCGGGCCTTTCTGGTGATGGTCTTTATGCAGGTACCAGCCGAGGCCATGCATTACATAACGGTGCAGCCACCAGGTAAATCCTTCCATCAGAACAAAGGTGGCCAACGTGATTGCTATGTATAATATCCAGGTCATCTATTATATATGTATATGTATATTAATCCAGGAATGTACGCAATAACAAAAAGAACATAACCTGTATCAGCAGCAAATTTACAGCGAAATTATTACGCTTTTCAAATTTACCGTAATGAAAAACCAGTAACAGCAAAATGCTTACCACAAACCAGCACACATAGTTGAAAAACGGTATAGAACCATCTCCCAGCCATTTCCAGTAATTCAGTTTAACGGCAACGGGTTCCATCAGCCAGTCGAATACTACGGCCAGCGTGGCTCCGTCTACAACAACGGAAAGCGCTTGCAGGGTTTTTGACTTCGGTTCTGAGCCGGCGGGCAATCCGCTGATCAGTTTCATCAGCAGGCTGTTTACAGAAACACCGCAGCAATAAATCACAATAAACCAGTTGATTCCAATCATTAACGGCACTTCCATAAACTGCAGGCCAAGCGCTTCCCCGTACCGGTAATTGCCAAAAAGCAGGGATGTGTTAACGCCGATCACTTCTACTGCCACGCCTGCAACAAAACAACTTCCCAGGAATATCCAGAACCATATGTTACGGTCGAATTGCGTCCACAGCAGCAACAAAAACGAAAGTACCAGGTTATAGGGTGTGGTCCGAATAAAAAACTCGCGGTCAAAAAAAAGTATACCGAATAGCCCGATGATATGAAAGAACACGGCGATGGCGGTGGCTGCCTGGTATTTATTGATTGATTGTATCACCGGTTGTTGTTTCTGCTTAGGTAATCATCCATTATCGGAAATGCGATCGTGAACCAGATGCAGTATTTTCCCGGGTGTGATTGCAGCGATTCCCTGATATCATTCATCGGCTTGTAACAATAGTCACTCACTTCATCCTTATCCGGGTGAACGTGTCCATCGTAATTGCCTACAAACACATGATCGAATTCGTATTCTGACAGGCCGTTATCAAATGATGCCCGGTATGTAAAATCAAATGCCTTGAAAAGCGTTGTACTGATACCCATTTCTTCCTGCAGCCTAACCTGGGCTGCCTCCAGCGTTATTTCGCCGGGGCGTGGGTGGCTGCAACAGGTGTTGGACCACAGGCCGCCGCTGTGGTATTTGCCGGCTGCTCTTTTCTGCAACAGCAGTTCGCCCTTACTGTTAAAAATGAACACGCTGAAAGCACGGTGCAGAACCGCTTTCCGATGAGCTTCCAGTTTTTCCATTACGCCCACCGGCTCATCTTTCTCATCAACCAAAATAACATTCATAGTTGAATTTGCCTTTAGAATAAGTTGAACTGGTTGCGCAAACCGGCCTTGGCCACAATAAATGCCTTGCCATAATTGGGTATGCGTATCCGTTGTTCCAAAATGCTGTCGGGTGTTTTCCGTTTAATCTTGTTGAACAGCGAGAGATAATATTTATAAGTCACATAAACCCCGAACCTGGCTTTAACGGGGAGCATCAGTATGCCGTCGTATGCATGTTTAAAATCGAGTGAGATATCGTCTTCAATCTGTTTTTTCATGGTAGTGGTGAAATTGGTAAAATCCACTTCCGGGAAATACGACCTGTTCAGTTGCTGGTAATCGGCTTTCACATCACGCAGGAAATTCACTTTCTGGAATGCCGCCCCCAGCGCCTGTGCCGATGGTTTAAGTTTATCATAGAGTTCCTGGTTGCCTTCGCAAAAAACATAGAGGCACATCAGGCCAACCACTTCCGCACTTCCGTAAATGTATTCTTTGTAACCCGAGCTGTTATAGGCTGTTTTGCTGAGGTCCATTTCCATACTGTTGAAAAAAGCCTCTATCAGGTTGTGGCTGATATTGTATTCCCGCACTGTTTTTTGAAAACTGTGCAGGATGGGATTAAGGCTGATGCCCCTGTGTATGGAAGCATAGGTTTCTTTTTTGAACTCTGTAAGCAGCTCTTCCTTGTTGTATGCGTGAAACGTATCCACGATCTCGTCGGCAAAACGTACAAAGCCGTAAATATTGTATATTGGCGTACGCAGGTCGGCATGAAGCAGGCGTATGGCGCTGCTGAAAGAAGTGCTGTACTTCTCGGTGGCAGCCTTGCTGCAATACTCACTCAGTTCATGAAAAATTCCGATCATTTCCTCAAGCTTAATTAGTTATCAGTTTACTTCATTTAACGGTTTCCGTAATAAATATGCCCCTTACAGCACTGCAAAATCCTTCAACACCTCTCCCGCTACCACTTCGCCGCTGATAAGGCTGGGTGGCACACCGGGACCGGGAACCGTTAGCTGGCCGGTGTAAAATAAGTTTTTTATTTTAATACTCCTGCACGAAGGCTTGAAAATGGCTGTCTGCATCAGCGTGTTAGCCAGTCCATAGGCATTTCCCCTGAAGGAATTATAGTCTTCTGCAAAATTACTTACAGAATAGCTTTTTTTATAAATAATAGAATCTTTTACCTGTTGCCCCGTTTTTTGTTCAAACCGGGTAAGGATCATGTCGAGGTATTTATCCCTCAATGTTTCGGTATCCGCTTCCAGTCCGGATGCCACCGGCACGAGTAACACCAGGTTTTCGCAGCCTTCCGGCGCTACGGTTGGATCGGTGATGGAAGATACTGAAACATAGAAAAGCGGGTCAACCGGCCATTTCCTGGTGGTATAGATTTCGCGGCCATGCACCTCAAAATCTGCATCAAAGAACAGGCAATGATGTGTAAGCCCTTCCAGTTTACGGTTAAGCCCTATGTAATACAGCAGGCAACTGGGCGCCATCACCCGTTTGTTCCAGTACTCGGTTGTATAAGATCTTAGTGAAGCCGGTAAAAGTGATGTTTCCACATGATGATAATCGGCAGAAGCTATTACAGCATCTGCTGCAAAGGTTTCTGCTCCGTTTACCACAACCCCGGTTGTTCTGTTTCCGCTGGTATTGATGGCCGTTACGTTGCTTCCAAAAACAAACTTCACTCCCAGTTCCTTAGCCAGCCTGTACATGCCATCCACTACTTCATACATGCCTTTCCGGGGATACCAGGTTCCCAGTTTTATATCGGCATAATTCATGAGGCTGTATAACGCCGGCGTGTCCTGTGGCAGGGCGCCCAGGAATAATACGGGGAACTCCATCAGTTGCTGCAGCTTGCTGTTTTTAAAAAACCGGCTGATATGTTTTTTCATGGAGGTGAAAACATCCAGCTTGAAAACACCTTTTGCCAGTTCCCAGCTCAGGAATTCTTTGAATGACAGGCCCGGCTTGTGAACCAGCTTGTGTATGCCCACTTCATATTTATAAGCTGCTTCCTCTAAGAATGCATCCAGTTTTGCCGCACTTCCTTTTTCTATCTGTTCAAATGCATCTCTCAGTTCGTTATATGCAGCGGGTATGTTGGTAAACCCATCCTGCCAGTAAACCCTGTAGGAAGGGTCTAATCTGACCAGTTCATAGTAATCGGAGGTTTTTTTACCAAAGCAATTAAAGTATCTTTCAAACACTTCCGGCATCCAATACCAGGATGGGCCCATGTCGAATGTAAAGCCGGCGGCGTGAAATACACGGGCTCTTCCACCCGGCATTTCATTTTTCTCATAAACATGTACCTCTCTTCCTGCTTTTGCAAGGACGGCAGCTGCCGCTAGGCCCGCAAAACCTGATCCAATGACACCTATTCGTTGCATAGTCCAAATAACAAAAAACAAGGTACATTGTTTAAGTTTTGATCAATATTTCTTAAACAAATTTTCATAAAACAAAGTATTTCCTTCAAACCAAGAATAAAAAACGGTCTTTGAAATTTTTATGAATTAAAATTTTGCAGAGTAGAAGTTAATTTAAGGAATACGAAAGAAAATTTTTCTGTTCAATATTCTTTTAAAGTCGAAAATCCGCAAATAGTAGCCGGAAAATCAGAGAAGGTATTCAGAAGCAAAGGTTCTTCTGGCCCAAGATACAAAGAAAAACAAGGCTTTCTTAATCGCTATGTAAATAAAAAAAGTCAGGTTGGTAGCAACCTGACTTTTATAGTGATTTTATTTGCCGGCGTTCCGGCTAAGAACTCAAATAAATTATTCTACACAAATGAAACGATAGTCGGAATCTACACCATTAACGCTCACTTTTACATTATATACCCCAGCCTGAAGCTTCAGTGGTATGGTTTTTTCTAAGTTATTGGCGTCCATAGT
>CALKVC010000223.1 GCA_937996595.1 uncultured Chitinophagaceae bacterium | reverse complement strand
GAAAGAAAAATACATTTTTGTAATCCAGGATGTGCGGGGCCGTTATATGAGTGAAGGCATAAACCTGGAAATGACTCCTCATATCAAGAATAAAAAAAGCAACCGGGATGTTGATGAAAGCAGCGATACATTTGATACCATCGAATGGCTTTTAAAGAACATATCAAATAACAATGGACGGGTTGGTATATACGGCATTTCATATCCTGGTTTTTATGCCACCGCCTCACTTCCCGGTGCCCATCCTGCCATCAGGGCAGTTAGTCCGCAGGCACCCGTAACAGACGAATTCATTGGTGATGACGCCAACCACAACGGGGCTTTTTTCCTGCTCGACAACTTCAGTTTCATGAATTATTTCGGTAAACAGCGTAACGGGCCTGTAAAGGATTACGGATCACAGGTATTTAATCTGAATATCAAAGATGCTTATTCATTTTTTCTTAAAATGGGTCCATTGAAACAAACCCAGGCAGCCGGCTATTTTAACAGGCAGAGCTATATATGGAATGAATACCTGGAACATGATACATATGATGAGTACTGGAAGTCAAGAAACATAAGGTCATCTTTACAAAATATAAATATCCCTACGCTGCTGGTTGGTGGCTGGTTTGATGCAGAAAACCTTTTTGGGGCACTGAAAACCTATGAAGCCATTGAAAAACAATCTGCACAAAATAACAACAGGCTTATTATGGGGCCCTGGACTCATGGTTCATGGGCGGGCAGCGACTGGAGCCGCTTTGCCACTCATGATTTTGGCAGCAATACCAGTAATTTTTTCCAGGATTCCATACAAACCCCGTTTTTTAATTATTATTTGAAAGACAAAGGAAGTTTTAACCTGGCAGAAGCTACCATGTTTGAAACCGGCAGTAACCAATGGAAAAGTTATGCTGCCTGGCCACCGGCAAATGTGGTTTACCGCGATTATTATTTAAACCAGGACAATAAATTATCAACAACCAGGGGTACTGGTTTTGATGAATATATCAGCGACCCGGCCAAACCGGTTCCATATACGAATGGCGTTTACGCCCGAAGGAATAATGAATATATGGCAGAAGACCAGCGCTTTGCTGCTTCAAGGCCTGATGTACTGGTTTTTGAAACGGAAGCTCTTACCGAAGACATAACCCTGGCAGGCAGCATACTGGCAGATCTGCATGTAAGCATTACCGGTACTGATGCAGATTTTATTGTAAAACTGGTTGATGTGCTGCCTGAAAACACACCCAATCTGAAAAATGCCCCCAGGGGGTTCCAGATGGCCGGCATGCAACAGCTGGTTAGGGCCGAAGTGATGCGGGGTAAATTCAGGAACAGTTTTGAAAAACCCGAAGCCTTTGAACCCGGAAAAATAACCAGGGTTAGATTAAGTTTAAACGATGTGGCACACAGTTTTAAAAAAGGTCATAAAATCATGGTTCAAATACAAAGCAGTTGGTTCCCATTGATAGACCGGAACCCACAAAAATTTATGCGCATTCCCGATGCGGATGAATCTGATTTTAAAAAGATTACCATTAAAATTCTTCATGACAGGGAACATGATTCAAAAATGATATTACCGGTACTCCAAAAATGACATTCATTAGTAAAATACCCTTACATATACATAAATTTTATTATGTTAAAGAAACCTAAATACTAAAAATAATTTGTACCTTGAAAGTTTAATATCATATAATATTTACATATTTATTTAAATGAAAAAAATTTTACTGCTGACCTGCATAGTAATCAGTTTTTATACCTCAAAATCACAGAACCTTTCATTTACCTGTCCGAGAGATTCTATTTTAGGTTGTAATGCCGCTTGCTTAACCATAAAAGGAAAATTTCCTGACATCAGGGGATTGGGAACAGACTACACTTTACAAAATGTTACCGCAGGCTCTGCCTGCAGGCCTTATGTTGACCCGGGCGGACCAGGCCCTTCAACTGATTTAATCATTGATGACAGGTATTCAGCTGTATTGCCTCTTCCCTTTAATTTTTTATTTTACGGAACGCCATATAACAGTTTAATAGTTAGCACGAATGGATTTGTTTCGTTCGATGTTTCAAAAACAGGAACATTCAGTCATTACGGTATTTTAAATAGTGGTGGGTTCTTATCAGCTACTTCCGGATCGGGATTTCCCGGTCAGAATTTACCCAGTAGCTTATATGACAGAGCTATAATCATGGGGCCATATCATGACTTAGACCCTTCGGTTACACAACCAACCCAAAAAATAAAATATAATGAATATGGAAGTGCCCCAAACAGGAAATGGATACTGAGTTTCTACAGGGTGCCTCTCTTTCTTACAGAATGTAATTCACTGATTGAAAATACACACCAGATAATTTTGCATGAATCAACAGGTATTGTTGAGGTATTTATTAAAGATAAACAGATCTGTGCCGGATGGAATGACGGCAGATCTATGATCGGCTTACAGGATTGGGCAAAAGCCAAGGGTATAATGGCTCCCGGCAGAAATGCCACCGATCCGGCCTGGGGAAGTATCGGCATGAATGAAACATGGCGCTTCATCCCAACCGGCGGCGCCCCTTTATACAGAAGGGTTGAATTACTGGATGCCACCGGAGCCGTTGTTGCAACAGGTGATACCACCAGGATAGATGCCAATACATTTGAAACATCATTTCCCAATGTTTGCCCTCCTCCCGGAAATAGTTTATATGTTATAAAAACCACTTACCAGAAGATAGATGACCCTGCTCCGGGAGCTGTTATATACAGCCTTGATACTATCAATATCATTAAACAGGCTGCTTTACCGGTAACCGCAACCATGACACCAACTACCTGTGGCATGAATACCGGAACCATAACGGTAACGGTTGCAGGAGGTTCCGGGCCATATTCCTATTCATTGGATGGCGGACCTGCTCAAACCAGCAATGTTTTTACCAATGTTTCTGCCGGGCCGCATACCGTTTTTGCCCAGGATGCAAACGGATGTAACAATACAGTAACCATTACCGTTACTGCCATCAGTTCAATACCATCTACAGTTGTTGTAACCAATACCAGTTGCCCAGGTGTAAATAACGGCACTATAACGGTAACGCCTACAGCAGGAACACCACCTTTTACCTTCACACTTAACGGCGGACCGGTACAGGCAACAGGCGTTTTTGGCCCCCTGGCTGCAGGTGCCTATACAATAGCATATACTGATTTAAACGGATGTACGGGTGATACATCAGCCACTATCATAAACGGACCAAATATTACCGTTACACTGGCGAATACCGCAACCAGTTGCCCGGGAGTTAACAACGGCACTGTAACGATCACGCCTGTAACAGGAACAGGCCCATTTAGTTATTCAATGGACGGCGGGCCGGTTCAATCAAGCAACGTATTTACCAACCTGGCTCCCGGTTCTCATACCTTAACGATTGTTGATGCAAATGGATGCACCGGCACCAGGTCGCCGTTCATAGGCACCGGTTCCGGAATTACTTCTACGGGCATTCCTACGGCTACTTCCTGCCCGGGTGTGAATAACGGAACCATCACCATAAACCCAACGAATGGTACAGGCCCTTATTCATATTCCCTTGATGGCGGACCAGTGCAGGCAAGTAATATTTTTACCGGCGTAGCGGCAGGGACGCATACAGTTGCCATAACAGATGCCAACGGGTGCACCGGAAACAGAACGGTTACCGTAACTACCGGTGCAGGTATAACAGGAACGGCTACCAGTACAGCTACATCCTGCCCGGGCGTTAACAATGGCACTGTAACGGTAACGCCTACATCAGGTACGGCTCCATATACCTATTCCATTGATGCCGGTCCTTTCCAGGCTTCCAATATTTTCAACCTGGTAGCTGATGGGCCGCATACGGTTACCTTCCGTGATGTAAATGGTTGTACCGGAACTGCCAATGTTACCGTTGCCCCGGGAACAGGATTAACCGGTACTACCACTTCTGTGGGAACCAGTTGCCCAACCGTAAATAACGGTTCAATAACTGTAACGCCAACAAGCGGAACGCCCCCTTACCAGTATTCCCTTAATGGAGGTCCGGCGCAGGCCGGCAATGTTTTCAACGGCCTGGCACCAGCCACATATACCATAACATTTACAGATGCGATCGGTTGCATTGGTACGCTCACTGAAACGGTGTCATCAGGCACCAATATCAGTTCAACCCTAAATGTAACAAACCCGCCATGCGCCAATATCAATGACGGCATTATTGTTATTATCCCTACCAGCGGCACACCCGGTTACCAGTATTCTATCAATGGCGGGCCTTCACAGGCAAACAATACATTTTCCGGTTTACCACCGGGGCCTTATGCCATATCCATTACCGATGCTATCGGCTGTACCGGTACCAACAATACGGTATTAACAACCAACACTGCCATATCCACCACCGTTAGCATGACCATGCCCTTGTGTAACGGAGATGCCAATGGCAGCATAACGCTAACACCGTCGGGTGGCGTAACCCCTTATGAATTCTCAATAAATGCCGGCGCAGTATACCAGCAAAGCGGAACTTTCAGTAACCTGGCTGCGGGTACGCATACTATCAGGATAAAGGATTTTGCAGGGTGTATAAAAGACACAACCGTTGTATTGGCTCAACCTTCCCAGCTCACAGCCGCTGCTGTAAATACTGCCCCGGCCAGTTGCTTTGGCAATGATGGAACCATAACGGTAACGGGTAACGGAGGAACTGGTGCATACCAATATTCTATTAACGGGGTAAACTTCCAGGCGGGCAATGTATTTACCGCACCTGCAGTTGGCCCTTATGTGAATATCAACGTTAAAGACGCCAACGGCTGTATTGCCACCGCTTCCACAACCGTAGTGCTGGTTGATGGCATGTTCCTCACACTGGGCCCCGATACCACCATTTGTGCAGGCGCTTCCGTGAAGATGCTTCCGCAAACCAGTTCCGGTACTTCCATTTTCAACTGGCGCCCGTTAAACCCTACCCTGACAAATGTGAATACGATAGATACAGTTAACATCAGGAACGCAACAGTAACGCCTGTTGATACGGCAACATATGTCTTAAATGCCCGCTGGGGCGCCTGTGTACGGGAAGACACCATAACCGTGAACATACTGCATAAACCGGTGGCCCATGCCGGCCAGGATACGGCCATATGCGACCTCAGTTCTGCCACCTTAATGGGATCTGCCAGCAACTTGTCCGGCCCCGTATTTTATGTATGGTCACCGGCATCACTGGTAGATGATGATTCTGCCGCCATAACCGTAGCCACACCTCCAGTTACACAGTTATACACACTAACGGTAACGGATAACTATGGATGTAACTTCTCTGTATCAGACGAAATACTGGTAACGGTACAACCACCGGTTCCTGCTTATGCCGGAAACGATACCATTGCAGTACTGGGTGTACCCCACCAGTTATCTGCCAGCGGCGGGGTAAGTTACCTGTGGAGCCCTTCATCCCCGTTAAATATATCTACAGCTCAAAACCCGCTTGCCACATTAACCAGCGACCAGCAGTTTGTGGTTAAAGTAACCGATATAGCAGGTTGTATTGGCTACGACACCGTATTTGTACAGGTTTATAACGGGCCAAATTACTATGTACCAAATGCGTTTTCACCAAACGGCGACGGACTCAACGATATCTTCAGGGCCATTCCGGTTGGTATTGCTCAAACCGACTACTTCAGGGTATTTAACCGGTTTGGCGAACTGGTTTTTGAAACCAACCAATGGTTAAGGGGATGGGATGGCAAGTTTAAAGGAAAAACACAGCCGGTTGGCACATATGTGTGGATTGTGAAAGGAATTGACAAGAATGGAAAACTCGTAGAGCTGAGAGGTACCGTAATGTTATTGCAATAAAAATATTCAACCGTAAATAAAAAGGCCCGGAATAATTCACGGGCCTTTTATTTTTATAGAACCTATTTATTGTCAATTTGATTTCTTCTTTTCCAGGAGCAATAAATCTGCCAGCACAATGGCAGTAACAGCCTCTAATACAACCGGAACACGAAGGGCAATACAAAGGTCGTGCCTGCCTGTGATTGTAAAATCTTCCATCCTGCCCGTTTCAATATTCAGGCTGTATTGTTCTTTGGGTGTGGATGAAGCAGGCTTTACCGCCACCCGGAAAACCAGTTCATTACCATTGGTTAATCCGCCAACAATACCACCGGCATGGTTCGTGGCCGTTTTTCCGGTATTGTCTTCCAACGCATCATTATGTTTGCTTCCAAACATACCCGCAGCTTCAAAGCCGGTACCAAACTCAATGCCCCGGATTGCAGGAATGGAGAAAACAGCATGGCTCAATAAAGATTCTGCCGAATCAAAAAAGGGTTCACCCAAACCGACCGGCAAACCGGTAACCCGGCAGGCTACAATGCCACCAACACTATCATTGGCATCAATAGCTTTTTGCAGACCTTTCTCCATATCTGTTTCACCTCCTACTGAAATAATTGCTGAAGTACATTGAATGTTGCCATTAATGGCCAGTATCTTTTTAGCAATCACGCCTGCAGCAACCAGGCAAACAGTGAGCCTGCCGCTAAAATGGCCCCCGCCCCGGTAATCTTCAAAGCCGGAAAATTTTTTTGCAGCTACAAAATCTGCATGCCCGGGCCTGGGTATATCCCTTTGCTTTTCATAATCACTGCTGCGGGTATTATTATTATGAAATATAACTGTAACAGGTGCGCCCGTTGTCCTCTCATTAAAAACACCGGATAAAAAAACCGGGATATCTGATTCTGCCCTGGGTGTAGTACCCTTCCTGATACCGCCTTTTCGCCTTTCTATGTCTGATTCAAAATCTGCGACGGTTAACGGTATTCCCGGCGGGCATCCGTCAATAATAACACCTACCGCGGTTCCATGCGATTCACCAAAAATACTGGCCCGGAAAATTCTTCCAAAACTGTTCATGGCATATTTATTTATGATAAAGATACTGCAGCACCTAACTTCTGCAAGTGCATAAAAAAATCGGGATATGATTTATTAACCGCCTCTGCATGCATAATTCGTATATTACCCGTAGCCCTTAATGCCGCAACCGCACAGGCCATGGCTATCCGGTGATCATGATGAGATGTTACCAGGGCTTCTACGGGTGTTCCTCCTTGGATGAACATGCTGTCATTTTCAACCCGGATGTGTATTCCCATTTTACCAAATTCTTCCTGCAGTGTGCTGGCCCTGTCGCTTTCTTTTCCCGACAACCTTCCTGTACCCCTTATCACCGAAACGCCTTTACAATAAGATGCAAGTGCTGCCAGTGGCGGAAACAGGTCGGGACAGTCTGTTGCATCAAACTCAAAAGCGTATAATGATTGCCGGTTGTTTACCTGCACCCTGGTTCCGTTCATGCTTACGTAAGCACCGGCTTTGGCCAATACTTCCATAATAGCCCTGTCGGCCTGTACCGAATCCATCTTCAGGCAATCAATGCCTATTTCTCCCGCAATAGCCCCGGCCACCAGCATGAATGAAGCTGAACTCCAGTCTGCTTCAGCCGAATAAGTGATATCCTGCTCCCCCGGGGCAGCCGGATAAATGACGAACTGTTCATAATTCATATTATCCACCCTGTAACCGAAATGCCGCATCATCTGTACGCTGAGGTCTATATAAGGCCTGCTTTTTAAATCATTAACCCAAATGATAACTGGCACTTTAGTTGTGGCAGCAAATGCAAAAAGCAAACCGGTAAGGTACTGTGAACTTTGTGCTGCGTTTATACTAATATCACATGGCAACAGCGGCCCCTTAACGGTTAAAGGAAGGTAACCGCCAGCAGATATAACGCTAACCCCTAAACGAGGTAATATTTCATTAAAAAAAGGTATTGGCCTTTTCAGCAGGCTGCCCGTACCGTTCAGTGTACAGGTATGGTCACTTAAGGCAGCAATGGGTGCAAACATCCTTAGCGACAAACCACTTTCCCCGCAATTTATTTCTGCCGCAGGGGAAATGCTGCCAGGGCCGAGCACATGTAGCTGCCCTTGTTCAAAACGACAATCGGCGCCCAATTCTTTTATTATCCGGATGGCAGCCTGGTCATCGAAACTTATTCCGGGATTATGAATGATTGTTCGCCCTCTATTGAGCAAAGCCAGTGCACAGGCACGCTGAAAGGCACTTTTGGAGGCCGGGATACAAATATGTCCCTTTAGCCCGCCTGGTGATACCACTGCATCCATTATAATAAATATTGAAGGTTTTCCCGCAAGTAATCCATTTTTACCGGTTTTGCTTCAGCATGCCCTATTTTGTTCAGCAATACAAAATGCATCAGATCAGCTTCCCGCTTCTTATCCAGTTTGAGTACATCAAAAACCTTATCGTATTCAATTTCCCGGTAAACCGGTAAATGATACCTGGCCAGTAATGTAACTACCCGTTGTGCTTCGGAGAAATGAAGGCCGTTAATTTTCTCAGACAGGTTGCAGGCAGCCACTATTCCGATGCTAACCGCACATCCGTGCGGAAGCTGGTACAATTTTTCAATGGCATGGCCGATCGTATGCCCGAAATTCAACAGTTTCCTGTCTGCCTTCTCAAATTCATCTTCGGTTACTACCGCCATCTTGATAGCCACATTTCTTTCTATAAGGGAGGCTATTAGTGTGCTATCCGCCTGTATTTCATGTGCCGTATACCTTTCCAGCATGTCAAACATCAGCTTGTCTTTTATGCATGCATGCTTGATGATTTCAGCAAAGCCATTCATCCATTCATCCACCGGTAAAGTTTCCAGGAAACTGTAATCAAATAATATGAAAGCCGGCTGGTAAACCGTACCAACCATATTCTTGTAAATTTCTACATCTACGCCGTTTTTACCACCTACAGCCGCATCTACCATCGCTAAAACAGAAGTTGGAACAAGGCCCAGCCTGGTGCCCCTTTTATAAATGGAAGCCACATAACCTGCGATATCTGTTACCACACCACCACCCATACCAATGATAAGTGTTTCTTTTCCGGCTTCCATCTCAAGCAACTGAAAAATTATCTTATCTACCGTAGCCTGTGTCTTATACTGCTCACCCGGCGGGATGCTGATTACCCGGAAACCATCCAGCCTGGCGGCGTAGAGGCTTTTAATATGATCATCCGTAATAATTACAACCTGTTCCTTTGATGCGCCGATAGTAGCTTCTTCAAACTGGCCGTTAAAGATGCAGCTGACTTTTCCGGAAGAAAATATGTATTCTACCTTATTCATAAATCTTTTTTATTGGCAGGCTGGCTTTTATCATTATTCATCACATTGTTCTGGTGGTTGATACTTTCCAGGTGCACTGCATTGAGATACCTGATGATGAATTCCCTGCTAAGCCCCAGGCCTTCCCCTTTACTAAAAGCCCTGTCGAGGATTTCATTCCACCGGCTGGTTTGCAGGATGGTGATGTTGTTATCACGTTTGTATTCGCCAATCTTGTCTGCCAGTTTCATCCGGCGGCCAATCAGGGTAAGCAATTCATCGTCTACCTGGTTTATTTGCTCACGTAAATGCATAAGTGCACTGATGAATTCCTGCCGGGAAGTATTTTCTTTCCGCCAGATGAGTGCACTGAAAATTTCCATTAACCTGGCCGGTGTTACCTGTTGCATGGCATCACTCCAGGCATGATCAGGGTCTATATGGCTTTCCAGCATGAGGCCGTCAAAGTCAAGGTCAATGCTTTTCTGGGCAACATCCAGCAGCATGGTACGGTTGCCACAGATATGAGAAGGGTCGCAAATCAATAACATACCCGGGTACCTGCGTTTCATTTCAATGGGCAGGTGCCACATGGGCGCATTCCGGTAATCGGTATTTCCATAAGAAGAAAACCCGCGGTGTATCATGCCGATATGTGCCAATCCTGCTTTTTGTAACCGCTCTATGGCTCCGCTCCACAGTTCCAGGTCGGGGTTGATTGGATTCTTAACCAGTACAGGCGTATCAATACCCCGCAAAGCATCGGCGAGTTCCTGTACGCTAAATGGGTTTACCGTGGTTCGGGCACCAATCCAAAGGATGTCTACCTCATGCTTCAATGCTTCCTGCACATGATTGGCAGTGGCCACTTCAACTGTTGTTGGCAACCCGGTTTCTTTTTTGGCCTGCAGTAGCCATTCCAGCGCCTTTATTCCATTACCTTCAAACAGGCCGGGTTTTGTTCTGGGCTTCCAAATGCCGGCACGCAACAAGTCAACCTTACCGGTTTCTGCCAGCAGCCTGGCTGTATCAAGTACCTGATCTTCTGTTTCCGCACTGCAGGGTCCGCTGATAATCAAAGGCCTTTTATTCCATATGCCTGCTAACTGTTCATTCATACATCATACCCGTTTGAAGTATAAAAATAGCGTTATGGCCTGAGTAGCTGAAATCAATTTTCTGAAATCATCTGTTAATCCAGTCATCATAACTCATTTCAAATTTTATTTCCTTTCCATGTTTACCGGCTTCTTTCCAGCCCTGTTTACGGTAAAAGGTTTCCGCCCTTGTTCCGGGTTCGGTTCCCAGCCAGACTGTTTTCCGGCAAACCCCAAAATACCAGTCAAGCATAATATTATGCAGTGTTTTTCCTATACCCTTTTCAGCATAATCAGGATGAACAAACAAAGCCCATACATTGTTCTCTTTCAGATCAGCATACGTGAAAGCAACCACGTAATTATTTATTTCACATACCCAGGCCTTACCCCTAACCGTCATGTACACTTCGCAATCGCTGTCTGTAACCAGTGAAGGATCAGAAAGCCTGTTCTCCTTTACGGCATTGCGTACATATTGTATCCCGGGTATATCCTTTAATGTTGCTTCTCTGAAAATCATATACTATTTTAAAATCCTTTTAATGGTATTGGCATGTGATATCAATGCTTCAAGCTGAACATAATCATCAGCTTCCAGGCAATGTTTAAACTTTTGAAGCTGGGTTATATGTTCATTCAAAACATCCAGTACATTATCCCTGTTTTGTCTGAAAATGGGAACCCACATGGCTGCATGGCTTTTAGCCAGCCGTACGGTCGTTTCAAAACCGCCGCTTGCCAGTTCAAAAATCGTTTCATCCTCTTTTTCTTTTTCCAGCACCGTATTGGCAAGTGCAAAAGAAGTGATATGAGATACATGGCTGATATAAGCAGTATGCAAATCATGATAACCGGCTGGCATGAAAACTACATGCATTCCTAAAGCCTTATACATATCTTCTACAATAGATACAGCATCGCCGGCTGAGTCTTCCTTATTACAAATTACGGCCGCTTTGCCTGTAAATGCGTCGGCTCTTGCGGCGGCCGGGCCGCTGAATTCGGTACCCCACATCGGGTGCGAGGCTACGAACCTGCTCCTGTTCGGATGCCCTTCCACTGCCTTGCATATGTCAGATTTGGCCGAACCTACATCCATCACTACCTGTTTTTTTACCAGGTTAAGAATGGCAGGCAATATAGAACGGGTAGCATCAACCGGCACTGCAATGATCAGCAGGTCGGCCAGTTGCACCGCCTGTTCCATATCCATCACTTCATCAACCAGGCCCAGCTTCAGCGCTTCAGTGCAGTGTTCGGGATTTACATCTGAACCAATCACTCTGTTAATCAAATACCCCCGCTGCCTTAACGACAGGGAAATGGAGCCCCCAATTAAACCAAGCCCGATGATAGATATAGTCATGTTATGTTAATTATAAAAAATCCCGGCAATAATGCCGGGAACAATTATGTTAATCTGATAATATTAATTTGGTTCAGGTTATACAATTTATCCCGGTTGATAACCTGGATAATAATTACCGGTATAAAGCATGCGTATTTTCATGAACTACTAAATTAGGCATATATTAATAATCAGCAAAAAATAAGACCATACCGTTTGCAGGTATGGTCTTACACGATTGATTGCCAAATAAAGATTTTGATTCCGGGCCGGCTGGCAATGGCCCTTTCCCGGGAAAACACAACTTATTTCTTGGTTGTGTCAGCAGCAGCTGGCTTAGCAGTTGTGTCAGCAACTACTGGAGCAGCTGTATCAACTGGAGTTGTAGTTGCAGGAACTACAACAGCAGCAGTATCAGTTGCTGGAGTTTCTTCGGCTTTCTTTTCGCCTTCGTTACAAGCTGTAAAAGAGGCAGCGATCAGTGCAATTGCAAATAACTTTTTCATTTGTTTGTTTTTGTTTTAAAATTATAATTTCACTTTAATACCCGTAATGAAAAAAGGTAACCCAACTTTTTTAAAAAACTTTATTTTCGTTGTTCTGGGTTACCAAAAGGGCCAAAAACGTATTAATACAAGATAAGTGAGTAATCTATCTCAGGAAAAAACCTTACTGGAAGGGCTGGCAAAAGAGGATAAAGCCTCTATTGAGCAGATTTACAGGGATAATTACACGATGATACAGTCATTTATCCTGCATAATAACGGTACCGCAGACGATGCTGCTGATATTTTCCAGGAAACCATGATTGTTCTCTTTGAAAAGTCGAAATCACCGGATTTTGAACTCAATTGCCAGCTTAAAACATATATATATTCAGTTAGCAGGCGGTTGTGGCTCAAGCGGTTACAACAGATGCAACGGTTTGGAAGGCAGACAGATGATGTGGCGGATGTGGTACCGGTGGATGAAGACCTTGAATTGCATGAAAAGCGCCAACAGGACTTTTCGATTATGGAAACAGCCATGGGTAAGATTGGAGAACCCTGTAAAAGCCTGCTGGAAGCCTATTATATCCAGAAAAAACAGATGCAGCAGATTGCAGATGAATTCGGGTATACCAATGCTGATAATGCCAAGACACAGAAATACAAGTGCCTGGTTAGATTAAAGAAATTGTTTTTTGCTCAATATAAAAACGGACAATGATGGAAGATACATTACTGATTGATGCGGCTGAAAGGTTTGCCAGGGGTGAAATGACCGCTGAGGAAAAACTGTTTTTTGAAGAATTGAGGAAAAAAAGCCCCGAACTTGACCAATTAGTGGTAGAACAGCTCTTTTTTCTGAATGAACTGGAAAGGTATGGCAGCACTAAAAATTTCAGGCATATACTGCAGGAAACAGAAAGCAAACTGGTTGGGGAAGGCCTGATTACCAAATCGCCCCTGAATGGGAAAGCTAAGGTAATTTATTTCTGGAAACGGTATAAACGTACGATTGCTGTTGCCGCTTCTATTGCCGGTATCATTTCCATCATCAGTGCGGGCCTTATCTCTGCTTTCAATATAAAGAAAAATGAAAACCTGAACCTGTTAGTTGGTAAACTGAGGGAGCAGGAAATTAAAAGCCAGCAAATTGAAAAGAAAGTAAATAAGCTGGAAAAAAATGTTGGCAGTAGCACCGTTGTTGAAAAACCCAGGGTTGAAGCCACATTCAGGGCTACCGGTTTCCTGATAGACGGCAATAATAATTTCATAGTTACCAATGCCCACGTTATAAAAGAAGCGAGGAACCAGCTAATTGTGGAAAATAACAAGGGGGAACAATTTGTTGCCAGGTCAATTTATGTTAACCCGGCTACCGATATCGCCATCCTGAAAGTTACCGATAACGACTTCAAAAAACTGCCCCCAATTCCCTATTCCATCAGGAAAACGAATGCAAAACTAGGCGAGCAGGTGTTCATGCTGGGATATCCCAAACAGGAAATTGTATATGGCGAAGGATACATCAGTGCCAAAAACGGTTATATGATGGATACCATATATTGCCAGTTAAGCACTTCGGCCAATGAAGGGAACAGCGGTTCTCCGGTAATCACCAAAAACGGTGAATTGCTTGGCATAATCACGAGTATGGAAACGAATGCGGAAGGTGTTGTATTTGCCATTAAATCGGCCAATATCTACCGTGCCATTGATGAAGTGAAGAAAATGAAAGAATACAAAGACATCAAAATAACTGCTCAACCTTCATTAAAAGGCGCCGACAGAACCAGCCAGATTGAAAAAGTAGCCGACTACGTTTTCATGGTTAAAGGAAACTGATCCTGTTACCCGGCTGGTTTATTCCATATTTAAGCGAATTTTTTGGCATCTTCCAGGAACTTGGCTAAGCCAATATCAGTAAGCGGATGTTTTAATAAACCCAGGATTGAATCCAGCGGGCATGTACAAACATCGGCGCCTGCTTCTGCACATTTTATGATGTGGTTGGGGTTACGGATAGACGCAGCCAGGATTTCTGTCTGGTAACCCTGTACATTAAATATCTGCCTGATCTGGTGAATCAGTTCCATTCCATCCCAGCCACTATCGTCAATACGGCCCAGGAAAGGTGAAACATATGTTGCCCCGGCCTTTGCAGCCAGTATAGCCTGCCCTGCAGAAAAAACAAGGGTACAATTGGTCCTGATCCCGTTTTCGGTAAACCATTTGATGGCTTTGATCCCGTCTTTTATCATCGGTACCTTTACAACGATATTCTTGTGGATTTTTACCAGGTTTTTCCCTTCGGCAATGATTCCGTCAAAATCAGTTGCTATCACTTCTGCACTGATATCTCCATCCACCATCTCGCAAATAGTCTTATAATGCTGCATCACCGCTTCCTGACCCTTGATGCCTTCCTTAGCCATCAGTGAAGGGTTGGTTGTAACCCCATCCAGGATCCCCAGTTCATTGGCTTCTTTAATCTGAGCCAGGTTGGCCGTATCTATAAAAAATTTCATATGCAATTAATATTTAAGATTGAATATTTAATGTTTATAATAAACCGGCTTTTGCCGTTTTCATTGCGGCCGCTAAGATACTGGCCAATTCAGTAGCTTCCTTCATAATTGCTGACAACTTCTCAACAGGAATCAATGTAATAGCATATATTAATTCGGAGATTTTCTTTTAGAAGTGCGGCACAAACATTAACAACCCGGTATGCAGGCGAAATTATCCTATTTTCTAATTCTTTAGCGTGTATACAATTATTATATATATTATACAAACAATATCAAATAAAAAATGGCAAGTTACTTACATCGCACCGCTCAACCATCTACCCTTGCTACCTTCCGGTCCTGGGGGAGTTCAACAGGAGCTGGTCGTATAAGACTTGCCGCTGCAAATATAAGAAGTAATTTGAAGATTTATGATTTATGATTTATGATTTGAGATTTGAGATTTAAGATTTTTAGATCTGAGATTTGAAGATTAAAAACAAAATGCAACCATTCACAAATCTCAAATCAACCCATTTCCAAATCAATTAATCTCCAAATCAATTAATCACTTAAAAGCTAAATCCCGGCCTGTCATTCCTCGAATTGATGCTTCCCACCCCGATTAACTGGTCGTACCGGTCAGTAAATGATTTGTAATAAACCAAAATCGTATATGAATTTTCTGTTTCCCAGTAATTGCCTTCCAGGTCGGTAGTCGTGCCACGGTTTGAATTGGCAATAACGACCACTACACCAGGCAATCCTTTACCATCAGGAGTAGTTATTCTTCCTTTTACGGTAAGTTCTTCAGCAGATTGCCCAAAGGTCAGGGCTTCGGGATCGGCACTGCGGGCCGCTACGAGCACAACCAGTCCTATTACAACGGGCAAAGCCAGCAAATACCTTCCCAGCACCCAACGCGAACTACGATTTTTGGTTAACATGGCTATTCTATTTTTTATTTGTGAAACATCAAAGAAATTATTAGTCAACACTTGCGGCGATACGCCAAAGGCATAACCAGCCAAAGTACAGGCGTAAGTAAAGCGGTCTCCATTGGTAGCTTGCTCATCAGCAATGAACTCGTGGATTTCTTTGAGCGATCGTTTGTAAAAAATCAAAGCGGGATTGAACCACATAAAAACGTGTACCAACTCCACCCACAACAAATCCCAGCTATGCCGCTGACGAATATGAACCAACTCATGTCGAAGTACTACTT
>CALKVC010000222.1 GCA_937996595.1 uncultured Chitinophagaceae bacterium | reverse complement strand
AAGCGCAGTAACGATATTATCGCGGTTGGTACCAACCAGTTTAGCCGTACCTGCTTCCACACCTTCCACCCTTTCGGTAACAACCCTTAATACCAGCACAGGCTTACCAAGTGCCGGTGCTTCTTCCTGTATCCCGCCCGAATCGGTAAGGATGATCCTGCTTTTTTCCATCAGCCAGATCAGCCTGGGATAATCCAGCGGTTCTATAAGAAATATGCCTTCTGTATTTGCCAGCTTCCTGTTTACCACTTCCCTTACATTCGGATTGAAATGTACCGGGTAAACAAACTGTATACCGGGCATTTCCTTTTTCACTGCCAGGATGGCATCACAAATATCTTCAAAAGGTTTTCCAAAACTTTCCCTTCTGTGTGCTGTTATCAGTATCACCGGTTTACCGAAATCAAGGTAACTGAATTCGCCTGTGAAATCTATTGCCCTTTGTTTCAGGTTCTGCAATCCCAGCAATAATGCGTCTACCACGGTATTGCCAACCACCCATACCTGCTTCAGTATGTTCTCTTTGGCCAGTGCCTGCCTGGCCAGTTCAGTTGGTGCAAAATGATAATCTGCAATAACGGCCGTAAGCCTCCTGTTAGCCTCTTCCGGGAAAGGTGAGTAAAGGTCTCCGCTTCTGAGTCCTGCTTCCAGGTGAGCTATCTTACATCTTACATAAAAAGCAGCCAGTGAGCCGATGAATGCGGTGGTTGTATCGCCCTGAACGAATACCAGGTCGGGCTTGCATTCATCCAGCACAGGCTTGAGCCCGTTTAATGCACCTGCGGAAACATCAAATAAAGTCTGGTTATGCTTCATCAGGTTCAGGTTATAATGAGGAGTTATCTCAAAAAAATCGAGCACCTGCTGCAGCATTTCCTTGTGCTGACCGGTAATGCATATACGCAAATCAAATAACGGATCATTCTCCAGGGCCTTTATCAGCGGAGCGAATTTGATCGCTTCCGGGCGGGTGCCCATTATTATCAATATTTTCATGCAGACTTAATATTTTTCAGAAAAAGAACCATAAACATATGAAACCACGTGTGCCACATCAATTTAAAAAAACTTAAACCGGCTTACCTATTTTCAGGATTTGTTTATAATAATCAACATATTTCTTTCCAAAATCCCTGCTGCTGAAATCTGCAGCCATCATGGCGGATGCTTGTTTTCCTATTCTTGCAACTTCTTCCCTGTTATCAAGCGCCCATGTCATTTGTTCATAAAGCCCTTCTGCATCATTGGTTTTACAAAGCAGCCCATTTTCCCTGTGCCTGATTATTTCCGGTAAGCCACCTACAGGATTGGCAATGACAAGGTTCCCAGTTGCTGCGGCTTCCATGGCCACATTGGGAAGGCCTTCTTCCAGGCTCGGGAGCAATGCTATATTTCCGGCCCGGTGAAAATCTGCTATCCGGTCGGGTGTAATTTTACCGGGTAATTCCACCCTGCCGGGCTCGTTTAATTGCCTGCGCCATTCATGCACCATGGGAATGTCGGAATCCGGGCCGGCAAATACCAGTTTAATTTTTTTTCCCTTTGCTTCAGAATCCAGTTTTTTCCATGCCTGCATCAGGTTCATCCCTCCTTTTGTATTTCGTCCATGCTTAAAGGTTGTATAATCCGGCAGGCCGCCAAGGAAATAGAAAACTGCCGTTTCCTGTTCAAGAGCCGTTGGAAAAAAAATATCCGTATCAACGCCCCGGTATATCACTTTTTCTGACCGGTGAAAATGGAAAAGCTCATGAAACCGGTGCTGTAACGCATAACTGTTGAATGAAACGCCATCAATGTCTTCGGTCCAGGCCTGCATCCAGTCTTTCTTATAATATTTCACAAGGTCCTGGTTGAGGTCTCCGCCGATGAACTGAACGAGTAACCTGAAATGGTTCTTTTTCTTAAGCCATGCGGCAAAAACACCCAGGTTACCGTCGCCGGTATGCACGATATCAGCTGAACTTAAAACTGTGGCAGCAAAGCGCTTTGTAAAAAAATAGAATAACCAGTTATTCACATAGTACATCTTCTTTTCCCAAATGGGTATATATGGCACACAAATAATTAATCGGGTAAACCCGTCTTCATGTATTTCTTCAAAGAATTTTCTGCCGGGCTTGTATATCCTGTACTGTATAACGGTAAGGTTTACATGCTCTTTTATGGCTAATGCGGCCCGTTTGTTAAAAATGCCATGTGAAGGGTTATCTGCCGTTGGATAACCGCTGGCCAGGTATACTACATTTAGTTTCAGGTTATTCAACCGGCTTTCTTTTTTAGTTTAGCCATTATCATGTAAATAGCAGACCTGCCCCTGCACAGCGGTGATTTGGCATAGCGGGCAAACTTGCCTGCATACTGTTCCAGTTTCTCATTGCCGGAAATATGATAGAGAGCCTTTAACTGGCAGATATGCAGGTTATGGTACATGGCACTGGCAATGTATAATGGCTTGTTCACCCAATACCAGCTCCAGAATTTGTTATCAAAGTACTGGATGGAATCAATGACCGACTGTATGCCTGTATCCAGCAGTTTTTTTACCCACTGCTCGCCCGAAACCTTATACAGGTCATGTAGCCCGAACAAGGAATAATTATGACCGTTCAATATCATTTTTCCTCCTTCCAGGTACCAGGCTGCATTGTTACCGGTAAGGAATCCCATTACGCCATCAGGGCCGTAATGGTATAAAAAAGGGATTGCCATCTTTAAAGCGGCATCGCGGTATTGTGCCTTTCCGGTAAGGCAATAAGCCCGGCAAAGCACGCTGATACTTTCTCCCTGGTTCATCGCACAGGTAAATCCGTTCTCTTTTTCATCGGAATCGTAATCAAGTATCATCAATGCGCCATTATCCCTGTTTTCTGCCATACCTATCAGGTAATCAGCCACTTTAATAACATGCCCGGCATGTTCTTCCTTTCCGGTATTTAAATATTCTTCCCAATGTGCAAAAGCAAATGAGCACATGCCTGTACAGAAATGAACCAGCTTACCCGCACGTGAATGAAACATGGGTAAACCTTCGGGGTCAAAATTGGTATAATGTTCCTGGTAAAGCCTGTCTCTGAAAGAAAGCGGGTAGTAAGAAATATCATAATTACTTCGTTTACCCTGATCTGTTAGTTTCCAGTAATCCGGGTTACCGGTCCAGTACATTTTGAATTTTTCAATGAAATCTCTCATCAGTGTTGTTGAAATTGGCCTGTTGTCAACCGGCCTTCACCAGTCAAATAATATAGGAGATAGGCCAGGCTCAGGTAAACCGGCATGATATCGGGCCTGGAAGTGAATATTTTTTCATCTAAAGGCAGTTCAAACCCCCGTATGCATGAAACAGCATCGGCAAATATCCGGTACCTGTGCAGGTAATCCCTGAAATCCTGATTACCGGCTGATTCAAATTTCTTATCCAGTTTGTCCTGGTAAACAGATGCCGGTGTAAATTCCTTCAGCAGATACTTCAGTTTTTTCTTTACCGGTTCGCCATCCAGGAAACTATACCCATAGCCGCTTTTAACAGAAGCCAGGCCGGGATCCATTTTACAAATCATTGCCTGCTGAAAGGCGAAAGATATGCCATGATGCTTTAATGCTTTGTATGATGTTCTTGTAAGCTGCCTGTCTATGAACGGTGTTACAAAATGGCCGAGTGCATTTTCCGCATTGGTACGCACACCCATCAGGCTGGCCACATATATTTCG
>CALKVC010000221.1 GCA_937996595.1 uncultured Chitinophagaceae bacterium | reverse complement strand
AGGATGGTTGGTCATCATCGGCCAGCTTTACATTTAGAAGAAAAACACCCTGAAAATCAATTTAAGAGAACGTATAAATTGGCACCTGATATGCATTTTGTGTAAGTTTTCATGCTGGAACGAAATAATATTAAAATCCTTGCGGTAATCCTTTCTAATTTGTATGAATTTCTGAAATTATTTATCTTAGGTAAACGCAAATCTAAGAGTTGTGCGTCAGCATAGACCGACTCTACGCATGACAACAAAAAGACTTTAAGCAACTGAAATAACGAATGATATAAGTATGAAACAATTTTTAATTTTTATTGGCGGTATGGTTGCAGGAGTTTTACTCTTGTATGCAATGGGGTTTAGGAAAGAAAGTTCCGTAAGAGAACAAATAGGACGGGAACTAATTGAAACGCTATCACATAACCTTACAAACCAACAGGCAGAAGTTCAATACATAGAGGTAAAAGGGAAAAAAGGAAATGTGACTTTACACACAGGTATGACAAAAGATTCTGTAAGGATACTTTTAGGCAAACCTGATAATGTTGAATTACGTTCTTACGGGAATGCACTTGAAGACTGGGGTTATAAGATTAGGAATAATTATTTTCCTGACTTAGAAATAAATTTTGAAGCTGGAAAATTAAAGAGCCTGCGACAGAACTAATTACATAAATCAAAATTGAAATATGGAAGGACTGCTTTTAATACTTTTTGCCATTGCAAGCTTTGTATTAAAACAGTTTGTTTTTGAGCACAGACGCAAACAGAGGCGTGACTATTATCGCAATGCCTATCTAAAATCGGAAGCATGGAAGAGGAAACGTTATGTTGTGATGAAGAGAGATAATTGGCGTTGCGTATTTTGTGGTGGTCAGGCGACACAGGTTCATCATAAGAGATACGCAAAATACAATATTGGGAAAGAACCAATTGAATGGCTTGTTTCAGTATGTAAATCGTGCCATGACAAACAACATCAATGATAAACTGAAAATGCCGAACGCACAACAGTGTATTTGCAATACTTCGGGCAGAAGGAAGTAATTTTGGCATTTTATCGCTATTAATCTTCAGTTACGGGCTTACGAGTTCTAAGCTGCCAGCGATTTTGGCTACCCTTCCAGGCGCTGGCTGTATTTGCATTCAAATTCAAATATTTCAGTACTTTTAGTCATCGGTAACGTGCGGACGAGTGCTAAATCCCTCTCCGCGCAAATACAGTTCGTTATGCGAAATTTATTAGAACCCTATGAATAGCGACAGACTAAACGATTTATCAAGAAAGGTTTTTCCTCTTACACTTGAAAGTACGACGACAATAAATAAACCTAGTCCGCCTGTTGTAACTCCATTGGGAAATGGGGTTCTACTTGATATAAATGGGAGCTTTTACATGCTTTCGGCAGGACACCTTATGAATATTGATGATTTCCCAGACCTTTTGATACCAGGGAAAAACGACAAAATGACGTATTGCAATGGAAAACTAGTTACTACCTACAAAACTTATAACGACACAAATAAAATAGATCTTGCAGTATTTAAATTTTCGGAACGACAAAATAAACACATAGTAGGATACTATCGTTTTATTAAGCCAAACGATATTGGTATAGAACACAAAACTGTAGAGACGAGTTCATACAACATTAGTGGTTACCCACTTAACAACATCAAAAAAACAACTGGACAACCCTTTTATCAAGCAGAGCCATTGCAAGTTCTGACAGCTACTGTAAGAAATAGAACTTATAAGAAATTTGGGTTTAATACATCTACTCACATACTTGTAAAACTTCATGGAAGAATTAAGCCATTTTTGTCAAAAAATAAAGTTCGACTAAAGAAACCTACTGGTATTAGCGGAAGTGGTTTGTGGTATATTCCAGATTGGAGAAAAGTGGACAAGGACGGTGTACCTGAGCATTTATTAGTAGGGATATTGACTGAAAATTTTATTGACCAAGGTTTTGTCGCTGCAGTAAGAATAGATTTTGCGACAGAAATTATCAGACACGACTTTAAAATTGCTTCTACAGAAAGTAAATTGACAAATTTTGCCGAACATATAAAAAAAGTGTACGTAGTAGAAATTCCGTAAAACTATTCACAACAAGGGGTTTGCGATAGCGAGGGTTCCGTACTTTATAGAAAAATTTTGCAATTTGTAAGTTCAGTTCTCCGAATGAAGTTCTGCAATTTGCGCGAGTTTGGAGTTATCAAATAATATTATATTAACAGCTAATAACAATTTGATAATACTTAAGAGAAGAAGATTAGTTTTTGAATATTGAAATTAATATCATTAGAATATACTTCAACGTTAAGCTCAATAAATCCTCAGTGAGCATTTCTAATCTATATTGTCATAAAAAATAACATTAAACATTTTGCAATTCATAATTATTTTATTACCTTCATTTTAAGAATTTATAGAATTCGAGTGGGGGAGGTGTGTAGTGAGCATTTTAGTGAGCATGTCAAAATAGGTCTTCGTAAGTAATTGAAAATTAAATAGTTACAGCGTTAGGTTCCGGTACCGTCCGGTCCGCTAAATACAAACATGTAAACCCACTCTTGCAGTGGGTTTTTTTATTTGCCAGCCTTATGAAGTTCAAATCTTACTTGCTTTTTAACATAGAATGCGCCAAATGTAGATGAACTACTCAACTCCCCAACGCATATAATGCAAAACTCGCCAGCCAATGGTCGCCGCCATAATGGCCACTGGTAACATTCGGAAGGGTTTTCTCTAAAAAATGGCGGGCTGTCTGTTCAAATCGGCTTTTTAATGGATGGGAAGCAGGCAGCTGTTTTGCAATACCTTTCATACACCAGGCACGACTGATGGACAACCCGTCGAGGTGTACAATCTGGTAATCGCTACGGTCGCTTACAACGGGCATTTCTGTTATGCGTTTGATGCTGCGTGGTTCATAAAATGCATTCAGCCAGGGTATGAATTTCTTTGCCGGAAGGATACGGCGCATGAGGTCTGCAATCTGCAGGCTCGGACTGAAGAAATCGGCACCGTCAGGTTCAAGGTATGCAGGCGTTGCTGTGTTGTTCAAATAAAAATAGGTTGCTTTATTAATCACTGCCTGTTCAAATGAACTGTCTTTCAGCTCCCTCGACCAATCAAGTGCAAAAGCCAGTGCGAATGCCGTGTTCGGATGCACACCGGTGCGGTTGGGATAGGTTTGTTTTGGTAAGTACTGCTTCCATAGTTGTACAATATGTTTTGTTAGTGGCTGAATGGCTGCGTGCCATTTCTTTGCCAGCGGATGGTTCCAGCTATGCAATTCCTGGTCAAGTTTTAGCCACCATGCCCAACCGTAAGTGCGTTCAAATGTTTTAGTTGTCTTATACCTGGTAAAATAGGCAACTTCTTCTTCTATCTTCCCTGGTTGAAAGCTATTATCCAGTACATCAATGATACTGTCTTTTATAGCCAGGCCTGGAAACAACTTTAAAACCCTTACCAGTAACCAATGGCCATGTACACTGCTATGCCAGTCGAGGCAGCCATAAAACGACGGATGTAACTGGCTTGGCAGCAAAATGGCATCTGTGCTGCTGTCTGCCGTATGAGATGTCTTATTTGGGAACTCCTGACGGATGCAATGCAAAGGCATATGGGCCAAACTGGTTGCCAGCGATTCATTCAATAGCTGTGCATGGCTGCAAAAATAATTACAAGCCATGCAAATCAACAGTATCTTTTTCATGGAATAAAAATAAGCTGATTACAGCTATTTTTTGTATTGTACTGTAACCAGCTTATTTTCTTTGTGCTGAATGCTGTTTATATATACCCCTGTACGGTTATTGGTTTTCGAAATATTCTATCAGCACAATCCTGCCATATTCATCCAGCATGCCCTCTTCAACAAATTCTATATCACCACCACTGTCAAGCACTTTTTCAATGATGTCGTCCACTGCATCCCTGATATAGAAAGCGCTGTTGGTTAATTCATCATACCTGTAAATCACATCCGGGTTTGAACCATGTTGCGCCGGGTACATGAAGTTTTTTTCAACAATCAGCAGTTTGCCTTTTTTTTCTGTGGCAGCTTTCCATACCTGCTGGATGCCAAAAGCCAGTTTCTTACTGCTCATGGCAACGTCAACTTTTTTCAGCAATTCATGCTGCAGTTGCTTTTTCCATTCGCTTATATGGGGAGCAAGGATATGACGCAGTTCAGGGGTTGTTTCATTTTCATAGTTGCCGGTAATATAAGCTATCACATGGCTTGCATTGTGTGAAACGGATTTAAACAGTCCCAGGGTTTTTTCTGTGCCCATCACAAACATCGGTAACTTATGTTCCAATATTACGGAAGATAAACCAGTGTCTATGGAATGCAGGAATTTCTTCAGTAAAATTTCTTTGCGTTCCTGTTCATCACTGAAGTTTGCGGTCTTTTCGTTTATGTCATTCCGGTATGCTTCAATATTTGCCGGTACATGCAGGTTCAATGGAATGAATTCATCCTTAATGTTAAGGAACAGTTTGCATTCTTTTCCGCTGAGCAGGGTAACCAGGTATTGTTGTTTTTGTTTGTTGCTGTAAATCAGGTCGCGTACCTCAAAAGAATCATCAATGATAATTTTCTCATCAAAAGGATAATCCAGGTAATATACTTTTTCCATCAGCGGTGAAACAAAAATGGCAATCGTTTTTTTATGGGCATCATATTTAAGTTCGCCAACGAGTTTCCGGAGTTTTTTTATTACCGGCACTGCTTTTTCTTCCGGGTAATTTTCACGCAATTGATTTTCAATCTTATCAGCCGCCATTTTCAACTTGTAGTCAAGTTCTGCTTTCAGACCGATTTTTGAATCAAACGGCATAATTAATGAAATGGAAGGCAGGTATTTCGGAGTATTCAGCACTTCAGCGAATTCTCCTGTTAATTTTAGTGACATAATGTATGATTTAGCAATTCAAAGCTATTGGCAGTAGGGTTGCGGAACTATGACTGGTATCAGTAAAGGCTTTGATAAAACTCATGCCATTTCAACTGATTTTTAGTTTACTTTATTACCGTTTTTAAATACCCGGAAATGCCTGCACAGCTAAATACATTACAGCATAATAAGGAACTTGCCGATATATTCCGGCACATGGCTGACTGTTACAGGTATCTTGGCCCGGAGCATCGTTTCAGGGCTATCGCTTATACCAATGCCGCAAGAACAATGGCAAATATGACTGAGCCGGTAGATATATACGGGCATGATGTTAAAAGGCTTGACCAGTTAAAAGGCGTGGGTGAAAGTATCGCATCAAAAATCATCGAGTATATTGATACAGGCCATATCAAAACATATGAAAAGCTTCAACAGCAGGTGCCTTTCGATTTGCTGCAATTGATGGATATTGAAGGCATTGGCCCGGCAACATTGCGCATGCTTCATGATTCGCTTCACGTGAAAAACCGCGATGATATCATGCAAGCAGTTACTGATGGCAGGCTGCATGAACAGAAAGGTTTCGGTAAAAAGAAAATAGAAAACATCATTCATGTGCTTAAGCTTCAAAAAGATAAGAAGCATCGGGTATTACTGGAAGAAGCTGAACCCGTGGCAACCGGTTTGCTTCGGCAGGTGATCGCTTTCCCTCAGGTAATAAGGGCTTCCGTTGCGGGCAGTATACGCAGAAAAAGTAAAACCATTGGCGATATTGATATGGTGGCAACAGCCGAAAGGCGGCACTGGAAAAAAATCATCAGGCTATTTACCAGGTTACCACAGGTTGCACTTGTTATTGCCAGCGGTGAAACCAGGGCCAGTGTTGTGTTGAAGGAGGCTGACATGCACGCTGATCTCAGGGTGGTACATGATGATGAATACGGCTCAGCCATGCTTTATTTTACAGGTTCAAAGGAACATAATATCATGTTACGCACATTGGCTAAACATAAAGGCTGGAAAATTAATGAGTATGGTGTATTTGATGCTGTTTCAAACAGGAAACTGGCCGGTGATACGGAGGAAGGCATATACCGGTTGTTCGGGCTTCCTTTTATACCTCCTGAAAAGAGGATCGGGAAAGATGAATTGGGGCATATTTCTTTCTCGTGACGGATATTTTCCGATTGAATATAACGATACAGTATATACGAAAATATAAATAATCTCTTTATTTTAAAGATTCACCTGATAAATCCCGGAAGTTCATCAAAATAGGCCGCTTCTTTTGCATCAAGCAGCAGGTCTTTCAAAGCGAACATGAAAGATTTATAGGAAGTGTGCAGTTCCCTGTTTACATTAATGAGCGTGGATATTTCAATCTCACTGACCGAATCATGGGTATGTTCATCAAAGAGCAGTTGCAGGTTGCCGGCGTATCCACCAATGATTTGTTTATGTAAGTCATGTAAGCCGGTAAAACCGGAAGCTGTTTTTTTCATCAGGATGAGAGTTACAGCCTTGTAACAGAAATCTGATGCTTTTGCTCTGGCATTCCGGTAAAAAGTAAATTTTAAATCATTGGATGAATTCTTTAACTGTTCAATATCCGGCAATGCATCTTTTACACTTTTAACAGCGTACATGGTATTTCTGTTGGATGCTACCAGTTGATTCAGTTTTACGGTAAAACTATCATCGGTACTGCTGTTCTGAACTTTACATGCATACCCGAAGGCTTCACCATGCAATTGTTTCAGGTAAGCATATTGCTGCCGGAGATCTGATTTGCTGTTAACTTTTTGCCATTTTCCTGATAGCCTTTCATCTGCAGGCAGCCCGAATGCTTCTCTTGTGAATGAAATGCTGTGTAACATAAAATGGGTCACTTCTTTTTCAAGCGCGAGTATGGCGAGTTCAGTATCTGAGGCAGCAACCTTACTGATGTACAGCGATTCATCGGCATTATCCCTGAACCTGTTTTCCAGGAACTGCGTAAAGATGTTCAGGAAAGGGTAGAATAAAACAATTCCTGTTATGTTAACAAAACTCTGGAAAAATACCAGGGCCAGCAAGTTGTCTTTTATCATGATGGTTTCTGTGATAAACCGGTACACAGGATAAATGAGGATAAATACGATGATGGTTGTAATACTGTTGAATAATAGGTTTCCCAGTGCAACCCTTTTTTTAGCAGCCAGTCCTTTCATAGATGCCAGCACCAGTTTTAAGATCGTGCCTGTTTCAGCACCCAGTACAATGGCCATAGCTGCAATGAGTTCTATAGCGCCTGTATGCAGTGCACTGAGTACGATGGCAATGGTTACCGTGCTGGATTGAATGATTGCAGTAAGGGCAAAACCGGTTATCAGGAATATAATCAGGGGATACTTGTTGAATGCTGACAGGTCAATAACGAACAGGGATGATTCCATACCATTCCTGATCATGTTAAGGCCCATGAATAAAAGCCCTGTTCCGAATAACAACCTGCTCCAGTTTTGCAGCATGCTGTTTTTCCCGCTTAGCAACATAGATAATCCGGCAATGCCTGCTAACGGGTATGCAATATTTTCAATATTCATCCTGAAACCTACGGTTGCTATAATCCAGCTGCTGAAAGTGGTTCCCAGGTTTGAGCCAAGCATCAAGGCAAGCGCATGTTGCATCTCTAACACATTTGCGCCAACAAAACCGAGCACCATCAGGTTCACCACACTGCTGCTTTGCAGGATGGCTGTTACCACAGCACCGCCGATGATAGCTTTCGGCCTGGATGAACTTTGTTTTTTGAGGAATAATTTAAAAGGCCTTCCTGCCAGTTGTTTCATAGATTCTTCCAGCATATTCATGCCCAGCAGGAAAATGGCAATACCGGCCAACAGGCTCCATATAACTGACAGGTGATTCATACCACTGGCAACGTTTACCTACTTGTAAGTTGAATAGTAATTAGAAGATTATGAATGAAAGTCCTCATCATTATTAGCTATTCATATTTATGACAATATCTGTTACTGCCGGGCAAATTATGCTGATTACCATCATCATTTCATATTATGTTTCTCATAAATTGTATGCCGGGTAAAACAGACCTTGCAAAAGAACAACTGAACTGAACATTCAACATATGAATAATCGTACGTTAATAAATGGTTCTATTTTACATTACCTGCTGCTTGGCATGCTGATAATGATAATACTGTATGTGGGTAAACCGTTGTTTGTTCCCATGTTTTATGGCCTCTTTATCGCTATTGTGTTATACCCCGTTAGCCGTTGGTTAGAAAGGCATCGTATTCCCAGGAGCCTGGCCATATCAGCAGGGTTAACCATAGTAATGCTCTTATTTTTCCTGCTCATCTGGAT
>CALKVC010000220.1 GCA_937996595.1 uncultured Chitinophagaceae bacterium | reverse complement strand
TGTGCTCTTCCGATCTTACAGGGATAGCGCTATCGGAAAATCTGGTGTTCGCCTTACACCAACCGGTTTCAGCAGTAAGGAAGCGTACGATTCAGCATTGCATAGCGGTAAAAAGAAACACAACTGGGTAATGCGCCAGTTGGTATATAAGCAGATTGACCTGAATAAAAAATATAACAACGATTCCCGTTTGATAGTACGGGCATTCATGGATAAGATCATGCATTCGTTGCCACAGATGTTATTTGTTTCGCTGCCTTTTTTTGCCTTATTATTGAAATGGCTGTATTTCAGAAATAAGTCTCTTTTTTATGTAGATCACCTGGTGTTTACCGTACATTTCTATATTTTCAGCTTTTTCGCCATGTTTATCATGTACGCTATCACAAAAATAAATAACCAGTTTGATTTCGGATTTTTACGGCTGATCAACTTCCTGTTGTTTCTGGGTATGCTGTTCTATGAATACAAAGCGATGCGGAAATTCTATATGCAGGGCCGTGGTAAAACCATTGCAAAATTCCTGCTGCTCAACCTGTCATTCATTGTGTTTATGGTATTGATATTCGCCTTTTTTGTTATTTTCTCATTTTTCAAAATATAAAACAGATGCCATCAACAGAATCAGAATTCCTGCGATTGGTTTCCATCATGGATGAGCTGAGGGAAAAATGCCCCTGGGATAAAAAGCAAACGATTGATACGTTAAGGCACCTCAGTATAGAAGAAACCTACGAACTGGCCGAAGCCATTTCTGCCAAAGACTGGAAAGGCATAAAAGAGGAATTGGGCGATCTGCTGCTGCACATAGTGTTTTATGCAAAGATCGGTTCAGAACAAAACCAGTTTACCCTCCAGGAAGTGATACATGGCGTTTGTGAAAAGCTGATAGTACGGCATCCGCATATATATGCCGATGTTAAGGTTAATGATGAAGATGACGTAAAACAGAATTGGGAAAAAATAAAATTGAAAGAAGGAAAGAAATCTGTTTTAGGCGGCGTGCCCCGTTCCCTGCCTTCCATGGTAAAAGCGATGCGCTTGCAAGAAAAATCAAAACAGGTAGGCTTTGAATGGGACAATACCGGGCAGGTATGGGATAAGGTTACGGAAGAAATGCAGGAACTGGATGAAGCTGTGTTATCAGGCAATAAAGACAAAATGGAAGATGAACTGGGAGATGTTTTTTTCTCACTGGTAAATCTTGCAAGGTTTTTGCAGCTGGATGCAGAGCATGCCCTGGAACGGACGAATAAGAAATTTATCGACAGGTTTTCCAGGATGGAAAAGGCCGCGGCTGATCAGGATAAATACCTGCATGACATGTCGCTGGAAGAAATGGATGCCATGTGGAACCGGATTAAAGATGAAGGCCGGTAAAATAAGCATTTATAAAAAATAACCGGTTTTCCCGGCAGGCTTTTTTGGAAAAGATAATAATATCGCATACATATTTGCAGAAATCAATCACATTCCGACGGTTTTTTAGTAAGAACGCTTACCTGTTGCTGGTAGCTGCCTGGCTTGTTACCCTGTCTTTCATAGTGGATGAATACTGGTCGGCAAACAGTTCCCTCCGTTCTGTTCAGGGGAGGGTGAGTAATTACATACATAAACAGGAAAAGTTGCTGTCCGGCATTTCCAATGACACTTCCTTAATACGGCAACTGGCCGAAGGTAACTATGATGAGGAATTTCTGAAAAAATACACATCCCTTAATTCCTTTTTTTTCATTTATGCTACAGATACAACCGGGCATGAGCAACTTGTATTCTGGAATACACAACAGGTTCTGCCGTTTCCTTCCTTATTGTACGAAACCCGGCATTCCGGTTTTGTAAAACTGCAGAACGGTTATTATGTATGGAGCCGTTTTGAACATGGCAATACAAAAATCATCGGCCTCATACCTGTAAAATGGAATTACATTATTTCCAATGATTACCTGAAAAACGGATTTGCCAACGATCCGGCATTATCACTGAAGTATGATATATCCGGCGATACGGAAGCGGGAATGGCTGTAATGTCTTCGGAAGGGGATACCCTGTTCTACCTGGAACAGTTAACAGGTGGTAATAACTACAGGAATAATTTCATTTCTGCTGTATTGCTTTTACTGGCCGCTCTCATCATATTGCTGTTCATCCACCTTTGCGCTGTATATTATGCGTCACAAAAATTATGGAAGGGAATAATCGTATTCCTCGTTCCTGTATTATTGTTAAGGGTTGCCAGTTATTATTACCCTATCCCGCTCAATTTCCGCCAGTTTGAATTATTCGATCCGGCAATTTATGGCTCTAATTTCATCCTGCGTTCGCTGGGCGACCTGCTCATCAATTCACTGCTGTTTGTTTGGTTCATCCTTTTCCTGCGAAACCATGTACAGGATAAATACCCGGTAGTTTCAAAAAACAGGGGCATCACAAAATGGGTACTGTTAATTGTGATTAGCAGCGCATTGTGGCTGCTAACCTATGAAGGAAGTTTTATCATTCGCTCCCTGGTTGCCGATTCGCAAATTTCATTTGATGTTATCAATTTCTTCTCCCTCAGTGTATACAGCGCCGTTGGGTTTATTGTACTTTGCTGTATTGCCATCGGGTATTACTTCCTGTGCCAGTTGCTGCTTTTTATTGTAAAGCCGTTCTTCAGCAAGCACTTTATACCTTTATTCCTGTTTGTTGCCATTGAGGGTTTATTGATGCTCACCTTTAATATCGGTAACCTGGCCGGGGAGTTTGAAATATTTGTCCTCATCTGGCTCATCTGTTTCCTTTTCCTGCTCAACAGCGATTTTTTCAGCCTGCTGGCATCCAGGATTGTTTCTTCCAGGCTTGTTTTCTGGCTTTTTTTCTTTTCTGTTTCACTCGCCCTCATCATCATTTCAGAAAATAACAATAAAGAACTTAGAAACCGGAAACATTATGCGGAAATACTCACTACCAAATCCGACCCTACCAATGAAGTGCTCATCAACACGATGTTGACTGATTTCAATGCCGGTTATCTTTCCAGGAATTACGACAGGTTGCTGAACCAGGAATCAAACCAGTTTTTCAAGGACAGTCTGGTGAACAGTAACTTCTCCGGGTATACCAATAAATATGAAACCAGGATATTCACGTTTTCTGCAGATGAAAAGCCGCTCTATAACAGGGAACCGGCGGAATATAATGAACTGAACACCATCTTAAAGACACAGACAAGGCCCACCAAGATTCCCGGTTTGCTGTATTATGATGAATCGTATGACCGTTTCAGTTATATCAGTAAAAAAACTATTACCGATACAGCAGGGAGTACGCTGGGTTATATCTTTATCCTGGCAACACCCAGGAAATTCAGGGGAGATGCCCTGATGCCCCAGTTGTTCAGCCGGAGGCAGGATAATTCAATTGAGAATTCCTCCCTGTACGCATATGCCATTTACAATAACTGGAAACTGGTTACCAGCCATAATGATTACCCCTTTGCCACTTCTCTTAACCGGAAAAAAATTCAGCAAAGCCAGTTTTACCTGGTACAGCAGAAAAATTACAGCGAACTCTGGTACTATGCCGGGGCAGATAAGATGGTTGTAATTGCGAGAAAGAACAGTATTTCGGTTGAATCAATTACCATGTTTTCTTACCTGTTCTGCGGATTCCTGGTGCTTACAGCCCTTATATGGCTGGCCAATATGTTCATACGTTCAAAACTGCGTTTGTCAAAACTCAGGAGTTACTGGCAGCTTACCATCCGCAACCAGATACACGGAACCATTATATTCATCAGTGTGGTATCATTCCTGGTGATTGGCGCCGCCACCATTATCTTCTTCATTAACCGGTATGAAGCCAATAACCGGGAAAAACTCAGCCGTACAATCCATATCATGGAAAACGAAGTGAAGAGTTATATGAGTGAAGGCTGGAAGATGGTGAATAACCTGGACAGTATTGAAAAAGGTTACCAGGAAGACCTCGAGAATGCCATCAATAAGATTTCAGAGATACATGGCATTGATGTGAATCTCTACGACCTGCAGGGAAACCTCAATGTATCATCGCTGCCCCTGCCTTATATAAAAGGCATCCTGAGCACCAAGATGGACCCGATGGCTTATTTCCATATCAACCGGAACAGGGAGGTACAGTATTTTCAGAAGGAACGGATCGGCGAGCTGAATTTCATCAGCAATTATGTTCCTGTTCTGGATGAAGCAGGTAACAATTACGCATACCTGAACATTCCTTATTTCACATCTGAAAGTAACCTGAAGAATGAAATTTCAAATTTCCTGGTTACCATCATCAACCTCAATGCATTTATTTTCCTGATAGCTGGTATCGTGGCCTTGTTCATAACCAACCGGATTACCAATTCCTTTGCCGTTATCAGCGATAAGATGAAAAAGATAAACCTGGAAAAAAGGAATGAATATATTGTCTGGAACCGAAAAGATGAACTGGGCGACCTGGTAGCGGAATACAATAAGATGATCAGCAAACTGGATGAAAGTGCCGTGGCGCTTGCTAAAACAGAGCGTGAAGGCGCCTGGAAAGAAATGGCCCGGCAGGTAGCGCATGAAATAAAGAACCCGCTTACACCCATGAAACTGAGTATGCAGTTTCTGCAGAAATCCATAGAAAACAACGCGCCAAACGTAAAAGAACTTACGGAAAGCGTTGCCAAAACACTGATTGAACAGATAGACCACCTGAACCAGATAGCCGGTGAATTCAGCCAGTTTGCCAATATTGAAAACCTGAACCGGGAAAAATTTGATGTGAATGAAGTGCTGATGTCGGTAGTGCAACTCTATGCCTCCAATAACCGGCTGGAAATTTCGCAACAGCTGTTGCCCGAGAAAATTATTATTGAAGCAGATAAAACGCATATCAACCGCTTATTTACAAACCTTATCCTGAACGCCCTGCAGGCTACACCTGAAAACAAGATCGCCAGGATTTCCGTGCATGAAATATTGAACAGCGACAATGTGGTAATAAGCATTTCTGATAACGGAACGGGAATAGCAACAGAAGTACAGTCAAAAATATTTACCCCGAACTTCACTACAAAAACATCGGGAACAGGTTTGGGGCTTGCCATGTGCAAACGGATGGTAGAGCAGGCTAAAGGAGAGATATGGTTTGAAACAAAACCCGGTGAAGGCACCGTTTTTTTTGTGTTATTGCCACTGGCATCAAATTGAAAATAATGTATCCCGTAAACGGGTTGTTATGTTGTTAGATGTAAAGACATATAATCTGAAATGCATGACGAACCGGTTGCTGGTTGCAGCCGGACTTGTCTTTATTGCATTATCCGCACACGCCCAGTTTAACCTGCAGGTGAGGCTGCATTCATTTCCCCGGACACATCCTGATGACAGTATGTTCATTGCGGGTACATTTAACCGTTGGAACCCCGGCGACATTCAGTACAGGTTTGAAAAGACAGGTGATATATATACTGTCATCATCCCCGGCCTGCCTTCAGGGGAATACGAATTCAAAGTTACCCGCGGCAACTGGCAAAGCGGTGAATCCGGGCCAAAGGGAGCGGGTATGGATAACCATAAACTGTTATTGCAATCAGACAGTACACTCGATATTTCAATAGCATCCTGGAGCGATGATTACGCTGGGAATGCAGGTAAGCATACAGCAAGCGCATCTGTGAAAATCATGGATTCTGCATTTTTTATTCCTCAGCTGAACAGGTACCGGAAAATATGGATATACCTTCCGCCCGGTTACGAAAAATCAAAGAAAAGGTATCCTGTATTATATATGCAGGATGGACAAAACCTCTTTGACGATGCTGCTTCTTATAGCGGCGAATGGGGTATCGACGAATACCTCGACTCGCTTAATCATGCCGGTATCAGTACAGGTATTGTGGTTGGAATAGAAAATTCCCCGGAAAGGTTACTGGAATATTCGCCTTTTGAAACAGATGAAATAACAAGACCAGAAGGGAAAGCATATGCCTCTTTTATGGCAAATACACTTAAACCTTATGTTGATAAACATTACAGAACATTGCCCGGAAAAGATAACAGTATGGTGGCCGGAAGTTCTTTTGGTGCCAATATTTCCTATTTCTGTATGCTGGAATACCCGCAGGTATTTGGTAAAGGCGGCCTTTTTTCCCTTTCATTGCGGCTGATGCCTCATTTATTCAGCCTGACAGATTCAGTTGCACCTAACCTTAACAGCCAGTTTTTCTTTTACACGGGCGCACAGGAATCGGAATCCATGGTATCCAATACTCAGAAAATAGCAGATAAACTGGGAGAATATTCAAATGGCCTTGTATATCATATTACAGACCTGTCAGGAAAACATAATGAAACTTACTGGCGCAAATGGTTTGGGGAATGCTATTTATGGATTAACGGGAACGGGTTGAGCCACCAGTTGAAAACAGTTTATTAAATGAGGAAACTTACCCCTTCACGGGCCAGTTCGGTATGCTCAAATATTTCGGTTGCTTCAGAAAGAAATTCATCAAGCTCCTCATACCTAGAAGAGAAATGGCCGATGAGCAATTTTTTTGCATTGGCTTTCCTGGCCACATCCGCAGCCTGTTCCGTTGTGCTGTGAAAACGCTCTGCTGCCCGCTGATGTTCTGCTTTCAGGTAAGTGGCTTCATGGTATACCAGGTCAATATCCTTTATCTTATCTGACAGTGAAATATCATAAATGGTATCGGCGCAGTAAGCATAGGTTCTGCCTTTTGTATTTGCCACGGTAACTTCTTCGTTGGGAATGATCACGCCTTTTTTAGTGCGGTAGTCTTCTCCTTTCTTCAATTGTTCAAAAAAGGCCGCAGGAATCTCATAAGATTTTGCCCTTTCAGGTACAACAGTCCGCGGATTCCTGATTTCCCTGAAAATAAATCCCCAGCAATCTATCCGGTGTTTTACCCTGAAACATTCCACACTTATCTTACCGGTATGTGCAATGACCGTTTCATCTGATAGTGGATGAAAATGCACTTTATAATTCAGCGTGGTGCTTGCGGCCTGCAATTGTAGATTAATGATTTCTTCCAGCAATGGCGGAGCATGCAGATGCAAATCCTGTGTGCGGCTAAGCAGGCTCATGCTGGTTAACAGGCCAATCAGGCCAAAATAATGATCACCATGCAGGTGCGAAATGAAAATATGGC
>CALKVC010000219.1 GCA_937996595.1 uncultured Chitinophagaceae bacterium | reverse complement strand
GGTGATATCGTTGTGATTGGCAGCCGCTCTGCCGGCCGTGCCAAAACAGAAACGGCAGTACCCGTTGACGTTATACGGGTTGGGCAGGCTGGATTGCCAACTGCCAAGATGGACCTCACTTCCGTTCTTAATATGGCTGCACCTTCTTTCAACTACAATAAGCAAACCGGTGCAGATGGTGCCGATCACCTTGACCTGGGTACGCTGAGAGGCCTTGGGCCCGATCAGACACTGGTACTGATTAATGGTAAAAGGCGCCACCAGACAGCCTTTGTAGGTTTATTCGGTTCACGCGGCAGGGGTAATTCGGGTGCCGACCTCAATGCATTTCCCCAATCTGCCGTTGACAGGCTGGAAATATTACGCGATGGCGCTTCTGCTCAATACGGTAGTGATGCGATGGCCGGTGTAATCAATGTGCTACTGAAAAAAGACATCAACAAATGGTCTATCAACACCGGTTGGAGCGGATACTACGACACTAAGTTTAATGCATTGAAAAGCTACGACCCCAGCCAGTATTATACCGGAAATGAAATTGACGGAGGCGCATTCAACTTTTCTGCAAACAATGGATTTGCACTTGGAAACAAAGGCGGATTCATCAACCTCTCATTCGATTTCCTGAAACAGGGTAAAACATTCAGGCAGGCTCCCGATACCAATGTATGGACAAACAAGGAAGCGCTTCCGCTTAACAGCAGCAGGCGCGCTTTTGGCGATGCATCCGTTCAATCGGAAGGCGCCATGTATAATATGGAACTGCCATTGTGCAACCAGGCTACTTTTTATTCTTTTGCAGCCTATAATCACAAAGCATCCGATGCATTCGCCTATACAAGAAACCTTAGTGCCCGGCCCGACCGTTTCCCGGTTGATATAAACGGAACTCCTATTTATGTACCATCCATCATGCGAAAATCAAGTGATGGCGAAATTTACTACAACCCCCATATACTCACGGAAATAAATGACGCATCCATTGCAGCCGGTTTAAAAGGCACTACCAGCAATAACTGGAACTGGGACGTTAGTTACACAACCGGTAAAAATGATTTTCAATATTATGGCGATGAAACATTCAACGTTTCACTGATCGGGAACATCAGCAAAACAAAATTCTATGACGGCGGTTTCCGTTTCCGCCAAAGCACCGTGAACCTCGACTTCAGCCGTGCATTCCCGGGCATAGCCAGCGGCCTTAACCTGGGGCTTGGCGCTGAATACAGGCATGAAAAATACAGGATTGACCTGGGAGAGGAAGCTTCCTACCGGGGATATGCAAACGCATTTGGCCAGGCTCCCGGCGCACAGGGCTTCCCGGGATTTAGTCCGGCTGACACCATTAATGCCAAAAGGCATGCCTTCGGATTATATGCAGATGCCGAACTGAATGTAACCAATAAATGGCTGGTAGACGCTGCCGTTAGGTTTGAAAACTATTCTGATTTCGGTTCTATAGCTACTTTCAAGTTTGCTACGAGGTATAAGGTTTCAGACAACCTGAATATCAGGGGTTCTGCCAGCACCGGTTTCAGGGCACCTTCGCTTCAGCAGATAAACTTCAGCAATACCATTACTTCTTTCAGCGGCGGACAACTGGTACAGTCACGTATTGCCCGCAACGGCGATGCTATCACCAGGGCTGCAGGTATACCGGCCTTAAAAGAAGAAACATCTGTAAACGCAAGTATCGGTTTTGCCTGGAAACCGGCTAAAGGATTGACGTTTACAGTGGACGGCTATATGATTAAGATCAAAAACAGGGTTGTATTGTCGGGATTGTTTGATAAAGACGATACCAGCTTACCAGTTGCATTCACCTCTCAGTTAAGCAGTATTGGTGTACAAACCGCCCAATTCTTCAGCAACGCGGTAAACACTACCAACATGGGCGTTGATATCATCATTGATTACAGCAAAATACTCGGGAAAGGTAACTTCAAAGCATTGCTGGCAGGCAACTTCCAGCATATGAAGATTGATGATATCAAGATACCTGCTACCCTTAACGGCAATTACAGGCAACGCAAAACCTTCTTCAGCGACCGGGAAGAAGCGTTCCTGCGTGCTTCTGCTCCAAAGGCCAAATTTACGCTTGGCCTGAGTTATAACCTGCCCAAATTCGGAGCCGGCATTAATGTAAATTATTTCGGCAATATGAAATCGCTGGGCTTTGGCTGGACGGGGCTTGCAAGTGCTGCAGGTACAGGTGGCCCGGGAGACCCGGCCATTTCAGGCAGTTTCACCGGTATAGACCCTTATGTTGATATTGACGGATACAGCGATGGCATCAATGTAACCAAAGAAATTTTCAATTATAAAGGGAAGTTCACAACCGATATTTTCATTTCATACAAACTGTTTAAAAGCCTTACCATATTTGCAGGAGCTGATAACCTGCTGAATGTTCATCCTGAATATGCAGCAGTGCCCAACGCCCGTTACCAGTCGTTCGACAATGAAGCCGGCGGGCCATGGGAATCTGTTCAGATGGGATTTAACGGTAGAAGGCTGTTTGCAAAACTGGCATTCAACTTTTAACGATTACGGCCCGATATTTTTTATGAGGTGATGCCGTAACAGGTATCACCTCTTTTAATCTGACAATGATGAGAAAAATAATTACGCCGCTGTTGTTCATGTACATAACGGTAATGAACACACTGATTTTTGCGCAAAACAGGATGCTGGTGTTCCAGACAGATTTCGGGATGAAAGACGGCGCCGTTTCGGCCATGAAAGGCGTAGCGATGGGGGTTGACAGCCAACTGCAACTGTTTGACCTTACGCATGACATTCCGCCATACAATATATGGGAAGCGGCTTACCGGCTGGAACAGGTTTTACCATACTGGCCGGCTGGTACGGTCTTCGTTTCAGTGGTTGACCCGGGCGTTGGTACAGAAAGGAAATCGGTAGTACTGAAAACAACTTCCGGGCATTTCATTGTTACACCCGATAACGGCACACTTACCCTGGTTGCAGCCAACACAGGCATTGAAGCCATCAGGGAAATTGACGAAGCCGTAAACAGGCGTAAAGGCTCTGAACAATCATATACGTTTCACGGAAGGGACGTTTATGCGTTTACGGCAGCAAGGCTTGCATCCGGCACCATTCTTTTTGAACAGGTTGGCAAAGCCCTTCCAAAGGAAGTAGTGAACATCCCATTCCAAAAAGCACAGGTAAAAGCTAACAAGGTGATGGGTACCATAGATATTCTTGACATCCAGTATGGCAATATCTGGACAAATATTCCTGTTGAAACTTTTAACAAGCTGCAAGTAAAAACCGGTGACAGCCTTATGGTAACTATCTACAAAAACAACTTGATGAAATACCAGGCGGTAATGCCTTTTGCCGAAACATTTGGGGCCGTGGCTGAAAACAAACCCCTGGCTTATTTCAACAGCCTGATGCGGCTGTCATTTGCATTAAACCAACGTAACTTTTCGGAAACATACAAGGTGTACAGTGGTAATGAATGGACGGTTGAGGTTGAACGTAAAAGCTCCAGGTAAGGGATTGCACCCATTTCTTCAGGTAACCAGCCACGTTAGGAAATTGCCGTTAAAAAACAGGCCATTCACTTTCAGATCAGTTGAAACGTCTTTTTTAAACACACAATCAACGGAAAACTGGTTATCTGTTGCTTCAATACATGCTATCTCCAGGTGATCAATGAAATCAACCGCTTCATCACCATACCATTTATACATGGTTTCCTTTACGCTCCAGGCCAGTGTTAACAGGTTTCTGCGGTTTGAAATACCACCTTTATTTTCAGCCAGAGCATGTATCATTCCCTGTTCTGAATCTGACAGGAACTTATGAACCACCCGTTCCACCTTTTCGGAAACAGTTTCTATATCAACCCCTGCCCTGTTCCGTCTGCTCACAATAGCGGCAGCATATTCACCGCTGTGCGAAATGGAAAAATGAAATGGATCGCCCTGTAAAAACGGTTTTCTTGTATCTGCAATCCTGATAAGCGCTAGCGGAAAGTCATCAAACAACACAGGCAGCAGGTAACGTCCGGCCAGGTGTTGCAACCTCTTATGCGGATGGCTGATATTTCCTGTTAAAGGAACTTTTTCGAGAAAAAAAATTTCCGGTTCAGTGATATGCCAAACTGCGAGCCTGGTTGATTCGTTGATATTTTGTTGATAAACCAGTGGCATTATAAAATCAGAATGATGAAAATTAAAAATTGAAAAAATTACTTTTACAAATTACTATAAATAGTTTGATGTTTGATGTTTGATGTTTGATGTTTGATGTTTGATGTTTAAGGTTTAAAGGTTTAAAGGTTTAAGGTTTAAAGGTTGTGGTATAATTAGAAAGTATTTTATTGCATATATCTGTTTAAAAGTAATAAACCATCTGATCAATGATATTAAGTGATTCGCGGATACTGGAAGAAATTGAAAAAGGAACAATCAAAATTGTGCCTTATAACAGGGAATTCCTTGGCAGCAACAGTTATGATGTTCACCTGGGCAAAAACCTGGCTACCTATGAACATGCAGAACTGGATGCAAAAAAACACAATAAGATCGTACATTTTGAAATTCCGGATGAAGGTATTCTTCTGCATCCGCACATGTTTTACCTGGGCGTTACGGAAGAATACACAGAAACACATGCCCATGTGCCATTCCTGGAAGGAAAATCATCTACCGGCAGGCTGGGTATAGATATACACGCCACAGCGGGTAAGGGTGATGTGGGTTTTTGCGGGAACTGGACACTGGAAATTTCAGTAAAACAACCGGTGCGGGTATATAAAGGCATGCCCATCGGACAACTGATTTACTTTCCGGTAGATGGCGACATAGAAGTGAAATACAATGAAAAGAAAAATGCTAAATACAGTGGCCAGCCAGATAAACCTGTTGAAAGCATGATGTGGAAGAATAAGTTTTGATTTGGAGATTATTTGATTTGGAGATTTGGAGATGAGTTGATTTGGAGATTATTTGATTGGGAGATTTGGAGATGAATTGATTTGGAGATTTGGAGATGGGGTGATTGGAAGATGGGTTGATTAATTTAATTTCCAGATGGCATAATTTAACACGGTTGCAAAACTTACCCAGCATATATACGGAACCAGTAACCAGGCCGATACGGTGGAAATCTTTCCAAACCATAAGATCGTTAAGAAGATGAAAATCCACAGCAATATAATATCAACCAATGCCCACCCGGGCTGATGTGCATAAAAGAAAATAAACGACCAGCAAAAATTGAGGGCTAATTGAATTATATATAATGAAATTGCTGTCCTTTTCACCACTTCATTTACCTTCGATTTCCAAATTAGAAAAAAGGCAATGCCCATCAAGATGTATAGGGAAGTCCATACCGGTGCAAACAACCAGTTAGGCGGATTAAATGAAGGTTTTACGAGCGTTGTATACCAGCCATTTACAGATGATGATGTAAATAAACCGGCCAGGGATCCAATTGCAAGTGGAATGAGTATTGATATGATTAATTTATAGGTTGCTTTCATAATTATCATAACATCCATTTACCAAAAGGGTTCAGCAACCAATTGTTTAAATTTCCCCAAATTTCTTATAGTAATTGATGATGAAACCAGTAACCTCATCATAACTTAATAATCCTTCTGGTTGCCTGTTTCCCTTCAGGTATTTATCATATATCCATGAAATCAACGGCTCTACGAAACTTCGGTGGCTTCGGTTGAACTCAGCCCATGTTTTCAGATCGGCGATTACAGCCGCAGATAAAGAATTACGATAATTATTTGCAGAAACTGAATCAGCGTAAAAAAGATTCCTGTTAGCATGTATAAATAAATCGAGATAGGTAGAATATTGCAGCAAGGCATTTCCTGATGCTTTTGCCGCCATATAACCAACAAAACTGGCTTCATTTTCTTTTGCATATCCAAGTTGGTGTGCCACTTCATGACAGGCAATAAACGGATGCAGAAACCGGGGAATGGTAGTATTAACCTGTGCTTCCCCGGTAAATGGGTTATAATAACCCGTAAACCCGGTATAATTTCCCAACCATCCCCACATGGATGCTTTTAAGGACAGTGGTTCATATTTTAAAAAAGGGTAACCGGTTTCCAGTTTCCGGTAAGCAAGCCCAACCATATCAAATAATTCCCGGTTACCGGGATAACCCGGATGCTGTTTTTCCAATTGGCTTTTACAGTCATTTATTTTATCACAAAGTAACCGGTTGATGGTATTGAGTTCTTCATTGGAATAGGAACTCTTTTCCAGCCCAAGCTGGTAACCAATGCCTTTTCGGTTATAATTAATACCCCATAAGGTATTGAATACTATATATATAGAACAACAAAACAGCAAGAACCGGTAACCAGCCTTCCGGTAATATGTCCATTTTAATAACCTGTCCCCCTTTTTAAACACATGCCGGAAAAACAGAACCACCTGCCAAATTAACCATCCCGCCAGCAAGCCATATAAAATATCCCCGATACTAAACGGTAATATTCCTGTTATCTGCCTCAGAAAACGGGATAGCGGCAGATAAAACCGGTTACTGTAACTGCTTTCCACCCTGTTTTCATCCAATCCATACATATGCAGGATCAGGCAGATGACCATCAAAACAATAACTATAATCCCTTTCCTGTTAAGTTTCATAGATATTAAAATTAATAAATGGCGCTTATTATAACTACGTAAAGTATAAAATCTGGCTATTTATACAGTATAATTCATAATTTTCACTTACCTTTGCCGTCCTTTAAACAGAACGCAATGGCTAACAGGCGGGCATTTGAGATTGCTTTTGTGGGATTGAAGCCCGGTATCCATGAGTTTAATTATGATTTAACCGATAAGTTCTTTATTGAAAAAGGGGCCAATGATTTTTCCAATGCTGCAGCCAATGTAAAACTGCAACTTGAAAAAAACACCGGTTTCATGCTGCTCAGGTTTGAGATTGGCGGTAAAACGGATGTAACCTGCGACCGTTGCGGCAATCCGTTAACCCTGGATTTATGGGACGAGTTCAGGATGCTGGTAAAACTGGTTGATAACCCGGAAGAGATGAACCTCCAGGAAGAAGATCCGGATGTTTTCTATATTTCCAGGACGGAAAGCCACCTTGACGTGAGCGACTGGATTTATGAATTCGTAATGCTGAGCTTACCGATGCAACGCATGTGCAGCCCCGAACAGATGGGCGGTCCGCAATGCAACAAAGAAGTGCTGGAAAAACTGAAAGAAATGGAAGCTAAGCAGATTGAGCACAATGCCAATACGCTTTGGAAAGGGTTGGATAAGTTTAAGGAGAATTAGGTTTGAGGTTTGAGGTTTGAAGTTGAAGGTTGGAAGGGTTTATCTTTTATAAGAACATTAGAATAGAAAATTTAAAATTTAAAAATAGCAAGTCATGCCAAATCCAAAAAGGCGTCATTCACAGCAACGCAGTGCAAAAAGAAGGACACATTATAAAGCTACCGAACCAACCCTGAGCGTAGATGGTACAACCGGCGAAACACATGTACGCCACCGTGCACACGTAAGCGAAGGTAAATTGTATTACAAAGGAAAGGTAGTTGCTGAAAAAGCGCCGCTGAAAGCTTAATATTTTTTATCCATTAAAGATTTTGATTCCAAAATCAGGATTGAGTAACTTCAACCCTGGTTTTGGAATTTTTAATTTTTTTTAAATGAAGAATCTATGATCAGGATCGGGCTGGACATGATGGGTGGTGATTTTGCTCCGCTGGAAGCAGTTAAGGGAGCAGAACTTTTTTTTGCAGAGAATAAAAAGGACCATATACACCTGGTGATGATTGGTGATAAGGAAAAGATTTCAGCACATGTATCGGCACATGATATTCCCGCTGATGCATATTCAATAATTCATGCACCCGAAATCATTGAAATGCATGAACATCCCACCAAGGCATTGAAAGAAAAAAAAGAATCGTCCATTGCTGTGGGTTTCCGGTTGCTTGCTGAAGGGAAAACGGATGCGTTTATCAGTGCCGGCAATACGGGAGCCATGATGGTTGGCGCCTTATTCAGCATCAAAACCATTGAAGGCGTTTTGCGCCCAACCATTGGCGGATACATGCCCAGGGAAGACGGAAGCCTGGGTTTGCTGGTTGATGTGGGCCTCAATGCAGATTGCAAACCGGAGAACCTTAACCAGTTTGCCATGCTGGGTTCGCTGTTTGCCAAACATATCCTGAAAATAGCATCCCCCAAAGTAGGCCTGGTGAATTTAGGAGAAGAAGAAGGAAAAGGCAATATCCTGGCACAGGCAACCTATCCCCTGCTGAAAAACAATAACCAACTGCATTTCATAGGAAATATTGAAGGCCGCGACATTCTAACCAATAAAGCAGATGTACTCGTTTGTGAAGGATTTACCGGCAATGTGGTGCTTAAACTGGCAGAAAGCATTCATGACATTGCAAAAAGGCGAAAGATCATGGATGAACATTTTGAACGCTTTGATTTTGAAAAATATGGCGGCGTTCCCGTGTTGGGCGTAGCCAAACCTGTTATCATCGGCCATGGCATTTCTCATGCCACAGCTTTTAAGAATATGATACGAATTGCTGCATTGATGATAGAAACAGATCTTACAGGCAAGATCAAGGAAAGTTTTACTGTTCCCGCTTAAAATAATTTTTACCGTTAAGACCGCGGTGACGCAAAATCTTTAACAACTTAGCGTCTCCGCG
>CALKVC010000218.1 GCA_937996595.1 uncultured Chitinophagaceae bacterium | reverse complement strand
TATCCAGCAGTGAATTAAGTTCTTCCAGCGAATAGTATTCAAACTGGATATTACCGAAACCTTTCTTGTTATGAGTCAGTTTCACCCTGGTGCTGAATTGTGAAGCTAAATTATCTTCAATCTTTTTAAATGCCGGGGGCATTTCACTTTTTGCAGATGTTTTAACAGGATTGGCTGTTGTATAGATTTTTCTTACCAGGTCTTCCGTCTGCCTGACGGATAATCCGCGTTTTTTTATTTCAGAAAACACAAACAGTTGTTTGTCTACCACATCTACATTTATCAGCGCCCTGGCATGCCCCATACTGATTACGGAATTGCGTACGGCCACCTGTATGTCAGGCGGTAGTTTTAATAACCTGATATAGTTGGTCACCGTGCTTCTTTCTTTTCCCATTCTTTCGGCAACCTGTTCCTGTGTATATTCAAGATCGTCCATCAGCCTTTTGTAGCTGATGGCGATTTCAATGGCATTTAAATTTTCACGCTGCAGGTTTTCCAGCAGGGCCAGTTCCAGTAACTGGCTGTCATTTGCCTGCCTGATGTATACCGGTACATCTTTAAGCCCGGCTATTTTAGAAGCCCTGAAACGTCGTTCCCCGGCTATCAGCTTGTATTTGCCGTTTGGTAAGGCTGCTACTGTTAATGGCTGGATGATGTCATGTATCTTTATGGAAGCAGCCAGTTCGCTCAGGGCCGTATCATCAAAATCTTTCCTGGGCTGCCTCGGGTTCACTTCTATCTGGTCGAGTGGCACACGCAAGGTGCCGGTGGATTTTTCCGCTATCTCAGATTTCAGGTTGCCGGCTGTTGTTTTCAAATCGGCATCAATATGCTGAAGCAGGCTTCTTATCCCTTTGCCCAATGCGTCTTTTTTCTGTGAAGTGCTCATTTTTTTTGATTTGGAGATTTGGAGATTTAGTGATTTGTATTTTGATGAATTCATCATCAAGAAATTTCCAAATCATATCATCAATGTATAATTTTATCTTCCTGGTTAATTTTTGTCAGGTTGTTTTTTTGAAGTATTTCCTTGGCCAGGTTCAGGTAATTTACAGCGCCTTTGCTGTCAGAATCATACAAAATAACCGGTTTCCCAAAACTGGGTGCTTCACTCAGCCGGGTGTTCCTGTGAATGATGCTGTTAAATACCATCTCGTCGAAATGCCTCCTTACTTCACTCACAACCTGGTTACATAACCTGAGCCTGCCGTCATACATGGTCATCAGGATGCCTTCAATTTTAAGGTCTGTGTTCAGCCGGTTCTGTACAATCTTTACTGTATTCAGCAGTTTGCCTAATCCTTCCAGGGCAAAAAACTCTGTTTGCACCGGTACAACCACACTGTCTGATGCTGTAAGTGCATTCACGGTGATAAGACCGAGAGAAGGAGAGCAGTCAATCACTATAAAATCATATTGATCTTTTACCGGCTCAAGTATCTGCTTTAGTACGCTTTCGCGGTTAGGGTAATTGATCATTTCTATTTCTGCGCCAACCAGGTCAATATGCGATGGTACCAGGTCGAGGTAGGGAAGGGCTGTTTTCAAAATCACATCCTTTGCTTCAGTTTCATTTACCATACAGTCGTACAGGCTCCTGGTTACATTGTGCAGGTCGAACCCAACACCGGTGGTGCTGTTAGCCTGTGGGTCTGCATCTACCAGCAGTGTTTTATATTCCAGTATTGCAAAACTGGCTGCCAGGTTTATGGCTGTAGTTGTTTTTCCAACGCCTCCTTTCTGGTTTGCTATTCCTATTGTTCTTGCCATTCCGTACTGATGGTTTTTATTATTTTCCCGGTAACATGATACCGGTATCATACATTGATTGTTTCACCGATTGCCGGTAATAACAATGTAAGGTTATTGGTTTTGAAAATGTCTGTTGCTTTGTTTTGGTCTATCCTGATAAAACCAAAGGTATCGTAATGGATGCCAATTACGGTACCGGTTTTTACCATTTTTGCTGCTGCTGCCGCATCTGAAGGCCCCATCGTGAAATTGTCGCCGATTGGTAATACGGCAAAATGAATATCAGCAAATGTTGGTACCAGTTGCATATCGGTTGTTAAAGCCGTATCACCGCTGTAATAGAAATTCTTTTCATCGCTTTGGATGATGAATCCCATCGGGTTACCGCCATAGGAGCCATCCGGAAAAGAAGAAGAATGTACAGCATGTACACATTTTACCGTACCAAAATCAAACTGCCATTTTCCGCCGGTATTCATCGGGTGGTAAGAAGTGATGCCCTTTGCCGCATACCACATCGCTATTTCATAATTGGAAACAATGACAGCACCGGTTGATTTTGCAATCGCTTCCGCATCTGCTATATGGTCTTCATGCGCATGGCTAAGAAAAATATAATCAGTTTCTATATCAACAATATTGATATGTTTTGCCAGTTCATTGGCTGTAATAAACGGGTCAAACAGCAGTTTTTTGCCATTTACTTCAGCCAGGAAACAGGAATGCCCGTAATATGTGACTTTCATTGCCGATTAACAATTTTATTCATAAACGTACAAAAAAATACAGCCCGGCAAATTTAGTTATTCGGTATAAGAATGGGAACAATAAATGTGCTTATTTGTTATTTGTGGGTAATATCATATGTCGGGCATCCATAAAAGGATTATTGCGGGTTAAGAATGGCTCGGTTTACGATAATACTGGTATATCCCTGTAACAGCAAGGCCTGGTTAACAACTCATGTTTATGGCTGCCTGGCATACACACAGCCTAAATGTTAATATAGTTTTATGAATTATTTGTGAAAGAATGATCAGCTATTAAGTGGTAACTTGTGCGGGATATTAGTATTAAGTAAAATATTTATATATGCGTACACCATTGGGGGTGTTGATTTTCATCATTTTCATGTTGCTGCTTGACAGCTATTTTTTCCAGGCAGTTAAATCTATTACCAGTACGGCAAACCCCAAAATAAGGCTGATTGTATATTCATTTTATTGGGGGATTGTATTGCTAACCATTATTGGATTTATCCTCTTTGTATATACCGATCCGCAGTTAATGGGAAAGCGGGTGCGTACCTTTGTTTTTGCCAGTATTATCGGCCTTTTCCTGGCTAAATTAACCGGGGTTGCCTTTTTCCTGGTTGATGACATCAGGCGTGCTGTTCAGTGGTCTGCCGGAAAGATATTCAGTAATGGATCTACTGCCACAGCTCCTGACGCTGAAGGCATCAGCCGGTCGGCTTTCCTGAGCTGGCTTGGCGTTGTAGCGGGCAGTTCATTATTTGGCGGACTTGTTTACGGTTTTGGTAACAAATACAATTACCAGGTAAAGAGGCTGCAACTTTCTTTTGATAACCTTCCTGCAGCTTTCAAAGGACTAAGGATTGTACATATAAGCGATATCCACAGTGGCAGTTTTATGGATAAGAAAGCGGTAGAACGCGGGGTTAACAAGATTTTGAAAGAGAATGCAGATTTGATCCTGTTTACCGGCGACCTGGTAAATGACCGGGCAACGGAAATGAATGATTTCATGGATCTGTTTGAAAGGCTGAAAGCGCCGATGGGTGTTTATTCAACACTGGGAAACCACGATTATGGCGATTATGTGCAATGGCCGCATGAAGGGGTTAGCAAGGAAGAAAACCTGGAACAACTTAAACAGGTACACGCTAAACTGGGATGGCAGCTTTTGATGAACGAACATGTTGTGCTGGAAAAAGAGAATGACCGCATCGCTTTGTTGGGCATTGAAAACTGGAGTGCCAAGGGCAGGTTCCCAAAATATGGCAGGATGGATATGGCCTATGAAGGGTCAAAGGAAATTCCATTCAAAATACTGTTAAGCCACGACCCCAGCCATTGGGAAGCAGAAGTTAAGCCTTCTTATGGCGATATCGACCTCATGCTAAGCGGGCATACGCACGGCATGCAGTTCGGGGTTGAAATGCCCGGTTTTAAATGGAGCCCGGTGCAATATATGTACCGGCAGTGGGCCGGGCTTTATGAAGACAGCCGTCAGAAATTATATGTTAACCGCGGATTCGGATTTATCGGTTACCCGGGAAGGTTAGGGATATTGCCGGAAATAACTGTATTAGAATTGGTGTAAGAGCCAGGAATGATGAGCCAGGAATGATGAACTAGGAACAAGGAACAAGGAATGATGAAGTGTAGAGAAATGATGATTAAAGAATTAGAAAAAGATTAAAAAAAACCAATCCTCAGGATTAATTCAGTTCCCCGTTCAATATTCCCTGTTCCCTGTTCGATATTCCCTGTTCCTTGTTCGATATTCCCTGTTCAACATTCCCTGTTCCCTTTTCCCTTTTCAACGCCGGTATCAGATTGCCTGAAAGGCAATTACCTTAAAATTTCCTGGGCGAATAGGCTCTTTTCCTGCCTTCTGCCCGGTCGTTTGTGCCTCTGCCACTCTCTTCACCGGCCCTTTTAAATCCTCCGTCCGCTTCATTCATTCGCACTATCCGGTTATTATAACGTTTACCGTCAATCGCTTTTATCATCCTGCCCGCATCTGCCCTGTCAATTTCAACCCAACTGTTCATTTCACGCATGTCTATCTTACCCAGTGATTCTTTTTTCAGGTTGCTTTCATCCAGTATGAACTGCAGGAAACTGGCTTTATAAAAACCATCTTTGGTTCCCAGGTTTACAAATAGCCTGGTGTAGCCATTGTCCCTGGTTTGGTAACTGCGCTCCCTCCGGCTTCCGGAATCCCTGGATTGGCCATCCCTTGCACCGAAATCTGGCCTGTCGCGGCGGCTGTTGTCTTTCGCATTCAGGTCTTCTGCATTTTCATAATATTTCAGGAAGTGGTCAAACTCAAGAGCAGCTACCCGTTGCAGCACTTCTTCCTTGCTCACATGTTCAAATTTCTGCATCAGGTCTGGCAGGTATGTTTCATAATCACCATGCGAAATATCGGTCTGTATCAGTTTATCCATAAAATGGAAGAACTGCTTGCGGCATACATCTTTTCCGCTGGGTATATCAAGTTTGTGGAAGCGTGCATTAATCATGCGTTCCAGTTGTTTTATCTTAAATACCTCGCGGGTATGGCAGATGGATATGGAGATGCCGCTTTTACCGGCCCTGGCTGTACGGCCGCTCCGGTGCGTGTATACCTCCATATCATCGGGCAGTTCAAAGTTTATTACATGGGTAATGCCGTCAACGTCTATTCCACGGGCGGCAACATCCGTTGCAATTAATAATTGCAGCGACTTGTTCCTGAAACGCCCCATTACCCGGTCGCGTTGCTGTTGCGTAAGATCGCCATGCAGGGCTTCAATTTCATAACCCGCCTTGGAGAGTCTTTCGGAAATGTCCTGTGCGCCTGCTTTGGTTCGAACGAAAATGATGCCGTACATGCCCGGGTTGAAATCAATCAGCCTTTTCAATGTTTCATAACGCTGATGGGCAGGCGAAACAAAATACTGGTGGTCAATATTCACATTCCCGCTGTTCTTTTTCCCTACGGTAACTTCCCGGGGATTTTCCATGAAATTTTTTGAAATGGCCCTTACTTCCGGTGGCATGGTAGCGCTGAAAAGCCAGATACTTTCCCGGTTAACGGTGTTTTTCAACACGAAATCTATGTCATCACGGAATCCCATATTCAGCATTTCATCCGCTTCATCCAGCACCACATATTTCACTTTCTGCAGGTCAATGGCTTTGCGTTCTATAAGGTCGATCAGCCTGCCCGGAGTGGCAACAACAATTTGCACACCCATCCTTAAATTTCGTATCTGCATGGTAATGGAAGCGCCACCATAAACGGCTTCCGTGTTTACCCCCTTTGAATTCTTTTTGAACAACTGAAGGTCGTTGGTAATTTGCAAACACAGTTCCCTGGTTGGGCATACGATAAGAGCCTGCGGATATTTTTCAGCAGGATTGATGAGCTGAATTAAAGGCAGCCCGAATGCGGCGGTTTTACCGGTTCCTGTTTGGGCAAGGCCTACAAAATCCATCGTACCGGATAGTAAGACCGGAATGGCCTTTTCCTGTATCGGTGTGGGTGTTTCAAAACCCAATTCAGAAATAGATTTAACCAGTTGCTCGTTGAGCCCTAATGCTTCAAATGCATTCATTATTTGTTTGTTTTAAAAAGTAAAGACAGAGAAATTGCTTCAGCAATTACAAGTGTCAAAATGATAATTTGATGGTCACATGTAATGCTTCTGGCCGTTGGGAAAGAAATTGTCTGAGGAGAAAATCCGTTACCTGCTTTCAACAGCAACTGAACATGTCATGTAATTTCCATGTTTCGTTTTACGGGCGCAAATATACAACCTTTTTCTTACATGGCATAGTAAATCGCGGTTTTAATTGGATTTGTATTTCGTTTTACCCATTTTTTTAGTGCCCAACCGGTAAAAAGGCCACTGTACTGTTAATCAACCGGAATCCTTTTTAACATCCTGTGGCAGATATGGCAGCATCCTTAATGTTAATGGCCGTTAATTACGATACAATGATTTGCTATATTTTTACACGTATTAAACGTACACATTTTTTTGAAGTTAAATACCGTTTAACCATACCAGGATGCTAAAGCTAATTTGGACAGTTGTTTTACTTTTATTTATGCAGATGGCCGGTGCACAGGAGAAACCGCTTTCTGAATCTGAGAAAGCGGCCCTTGATTCCATGCTTAACGAAGATATGTTCATGGATATATTGAATACTGCGCTCAATCCTAAAAGTTACTTTGTAATAAGTGCAGGTGTGGGTAACAGTTATTTCAGCATAAGGAACCGGCAGGTTAATGCCATGCAACTGGAAAGCAAACTGGTGATTACCCCCTCGGCAGCCTATTACCATAAAAGTGGTTTTGGTATAACTGCATCGGCATTTCATGCATCTTTTGAAGGTAATTCAGGCTTCTACCAGTTCAGTGCCAGCCCTTCTTTTTCTTTTACCAGGAGCAAGAAAGTGAAATCCGTAATCAGTTATACCCACACATTCACCAGGAGAGGTTTTGAAAGGTATGCATCACCGGTTAAGAATGAATTGTATGGGAATATATACCTGAAAAAACCCTGGTTACAACCCGGAGTGTCCATTGGTTTTTCCGGCGGCCGTGAAACCGATTACCGCAAAGTGGATACGGTGCTGAACGGTATCAGGCGGATTTTTACGGATACCGTGAAAACACGTATATCCATCTTTTCCATAAATGCCTTTATACAACACAGCTTTGAGTTTTACGAACTGCTGAACAAGAAAGACGGCCTGGCTATTACGCCGCAACTGATGCTGAATGCAGGTTCGCAGCGATATACGGAAACACACCAGAACCCGTTTCTCACCCGTTTACAGTCAACCAATATCACCCGTTTTAAGAACCTGGGCCGGTTAAACGAAACCAGCACATTCAATATCCAATCTGTGGGTTTAAACCTGAATATGAATTATATGATTGGAAAATTCGGATTTGAACCACAGGCTTACCTCGACTATTATATTCCATCTACAACCGATAAGAAGTTTACAGTTGTCTGTTCATTTGTGCTGAGTTATAATTTCTAATTTTGGTTTGTATTTAACAGTCGGTTTCATTGCAAAATCCTTTTTGGCATATAACTTGGCATTCTATTCTGTAAAATTCAACGTATATGAAAAAGGTATTTGCCGTATTAACCGTATTCCTTTCCCTTATCATGAGCGGATCATTTGCCCAGCGTTTGAAAGTGGGGATTAAAGCCGGAACAGATATAAAGAAATTATCCGGAAAGTCATTTGATGAACAGTTTTCTTATGGCTATCATGCAGGGGTATTCGCAGAAATAAAACTCACGGAAAAACTGGGTATACAACCCGAAGTGTATTTCAGCCAGGTAAATATCGACACCAGCAGTACATTCAGCAGCATATATAATTTTAAAGACCTGTCTAAGGTTCAGTTGAAATATGTAAATATCCCGTTATTGCTCAGCTTCAAACCCAATAAGTTTGTGGCTTTGCAGGTTGGACCGCAATATGGTATATTGATAGATAAAGGCAATACGGTGCTCCAGAACGGACAGGATGCTTTTAAGAAAGGTGATTTCAGTATGCTGGCAGGGCTGCAGTTGCATTTTTCAAAAGTGCGTTTATACGGCAGGTATATGGTTGGCCTCAGTGATATCAATGATATTGACAACCGTGAAAAATGGAAAACACAGACTATTCAGATAGGCCTGGGCATTGCGTTTTAGTCAAGGCCTGATGACAGTTATACTTCCGTCTGCATTCAGCTTTATAACGGTACTGGGTAACGCAGGTTCCATGTCGTCCTGGCGGTGATGAACAATATAATCCACGTTTTCTTTGATCCTGATATCTATGTCTGCAAAAATTCCCGGTGCCGGATACCCGCTGATATTGGATGATGTGGAAACGATCGGCTTTCCGAAAGTGCGTATAAGCCTCCTGCAGAACTCGTCTTTTACCACCCTGATACCGATGCTGCCATCACTGTTAACCAGGTTGGGGGCGAGGTTGATGGCTTTTTTATAGATAACCGTTACCGGTTTATTGGCTCCTTTCACATAATCATAAATACTCGGAAACTGCTGGTCGGTATATTTCAGTATGTCTTTTTCATCAGCAACCAGGATGATCATGCTTTTTTGTTCATCCCTTTTTTTTACCTGGTAGATCCTGGCAACCGCTTTCTCATTACCGGCATCACAACCGATCCCCCAAACCGTATCGGTGGGATATAATATCAGCCCGCCGGCCTTCAATACCTTTACGCATTCTTCTATATCCTGTTTGAAATACATATTACTTGTTTAATGTTTTCAGTACCTGGCCGGTTTCAATTCCATAGCCGCATTTGAAATGAGATAATGGGCAGGTTTTTTTTCCATGTAACCCGCAGGGCCTGCAGGGTAGTTTCTCTGTGGTTTCAATAATGAATGAGCGGTCAGACAGTGGCGTGTACCCGAAAGCCGGAATGGTAGAACAGAAGATGGCGGTTACAGGTGCATTCATAGCCGATGCAAAATGCAGGGGTGCACTGTCATTCACATAATTCATATCAGCCTGTTTCATTAGTGCTGCCGATTGAAGAAAGCTAAGGCTGCCTGCCAGTACGCTCAGTTTTTTGTTGTTGCATTTTTCCGCAATACGCATACATTCTTCCCTGTTATCGGGCCCGCCCAGCAGGTATATGCCGTAAGCCTGGTCAAAATTGTTTATCAGTTCAATCCACTTTTTTTCCGGGTATTTTTTGGTGAACCAAACGCTTGATGGCGTCATGGTTACAAATTTCCCGTTAGTATATGGAAGGATGCTTTTTTCGTCATCTGCCGATGGGTATAGTTTTGGTTTGGCAGCCTTGTTATCAGTGATGTCGCAGACCAGGTCGTTATTCCGTTCAATTTCATGCCTCGGCCTCTGCAGGTCAAACACATGTTTTATTTTTTTACTAAACAGGAAACTCAGCGGGTTTTTATTGAAACCAACCGTTTCACCTGCGCCGGAAAAAGCCGTTAGCAAGCCAGTCGCAAAAAAACGCTGCACATTGATCACGCGGTCGTATTTGTTTGCCCTGATGGTTTTAAGCATGGCAAACAGGTTTTTTATCTTATGTTGTTTTTTATTCCATACAAGCACGGCATCCAGTTTAGGATTGTTCAGCAATAAGCCTTCATTACCCTTTCTTACCAGGAAGTGGATGCGTGCATCCGGATAATAACTGTACAGTTTTTCTACCAGTGACGTTGCCAATACCACATCACCGATAAAAGCGGTTTGTATGATTAAAATTTTTTTCACAACCGGGCAAAGTTATTGATAAATCCTTCATGGCGGCTTGTGCAAAAATGCATTTGCCGGTAGTATAAGCCCGTTAACGAATGGATGGTACCCGGATTATTTACAAACATGGTTTTCCATTTAATGAATCAGGTTACATTTGTAAAAAATTACAAGATGGAATTACAGTCATTAATATCGGAAGCCTGGTCTAACAGGGAATTACTGAAAGAGGAGAAATTCAAACAGGCCGTAAAGCAGGTGATTGAAGAAGTGGATAAAGGAAGGCTCCGTACGGCATCGCCGGTTGAAAACGGCTGGCAGGTAAATGAATGGGTGAAGCAGGCGATCCTTATGTATTTTGGTATACAGCAAATGGAAACATATTCATTGCCTCCATTTGAGTTTTATGATAAGATGAAGCTGAAAAGCAATTACAAAGAACTGGGTGTAAGGGCTGTTCCGCATGCGGTTGCCCGGTATGGTGCATACCTGGCTAAAAATGTGGTGCTGATGCCTTCTTATGTAAATATCGGCGCTTATGTAGATGAAGGAACCATGGTAGATACCTGGGCAACTGTTGGCAGTTGCGCACAGATAGGAAAGCATGTGCATCTGAGCGGTGGCGTTGGTATCGGGGGCGTACTGGAGCCTTTACAGGCAAGCCCGGTGATTATTGAAGACGGCTGTTTTATCGGAAGCCGCTGTATTGTGGTGGAAGGAGTGTGCGTACAAAAGGAAGCCGTGCTGGGGGCCAATGTCGTGTTAACCCAATCTACCAAAATCATTGATGTTAGTGGAAATGAACCCATAGAAATGAAAGGGATGGTGCCGGAAAGAAGCGTAGTGATACCGGGCAGCTATACAAAAAAATTCCCTGCCGGTGAATACGGCGTCGGCTGTGCATTGATTATTGGTAAACGAAAGCCCAGCACCGATCTTAAAACAAGCCTTAATGATGCATTAAGGGATTTTAATGTTGCCGTGTGAAATATCATAAATCAAAAAATCTCAAATCTAAGATCTCAGATCTGAGATTTGAGATTTCCAAATCCAGCCCGTGACTGAAATTACCCAAAAGAAATACCTGGTTGGTTTTCTCATCACTTTTATTGGATCCATTTTATTCAGTACAAAAGCCATATTTGTAAAACTCGCTTTTGCAAACACAACGGTAGACGCCATTTCCCTATTGGCATTGAGAATGTTTTTTTCCGTTCCGTTTTACCTTTCTGTCGCTTTTTTTTACAGTCGCAAAGAAGGTAATGTCAGGTTTACGAGATTGCAATGGGTAAAAATTATTCTCCTTGGTAT
>CALKVC010000217.1 GCA_937996595.1 uncultured Chitinophagaceae bacterium | reverse complement strand
GGTTTTTTTATTTCGTATAATTGGGTGTTCCCTGTATTTCTGTTTCATACATATCGGAATCTCCTGTGCCGCTTTACTTAAAAAAGAGAAATTACTGCATTAAAATGCATGGGGGTTGGCTTGCAAATTATCAATGCAAAATAACCAGGCTGAACCCTGTTCCAACTGTAATATTTACACCGGGATTAACTGACATGCTATATATGGTAGCATTAGAATTCAACACGATTGTTCCCGAATTAATGATCACTTTTGTACATGGATTTGGTATAACACCCAGGCTCCAATTAAGGGGATTCTCCCAGTTATTGCCAACTGCCCCGGTCCATGTATTGGTAACCAAACCAGGTAATGCCTGCATTTCATAGGCTCCTACATCCACCAAACCATTATATATTCTCGGATTGTTACTGATATCAGTGGCATACCCAGATATGGATGTATTTAATCCTGCATTTAAGGCAGGAGAACAGCTTGCTGGTATGAGCCCGTCATCACTGGTATTAAAAACATTATCTGCACCGGCAGGATTCATCTGATTAATCAATAATGGGTCTGTTCCCACCAGGTTCCCATTTACACCGCTTGTGCCAAATACCTGGCTTATGGAATGGTTCATTTGTGTAGGTATGCCAGACAAATCGAGTATATCTCCATTGGGTACATTCTGACCACTAACAACCGTATTTCCCCATAATATACTGTTGCTGACGGCAGCCTGGCTTGTACCTGTATTTACAATAACACCTCCCCGGAAACTATTGCCTACCGAAGGTAATGTGGCATTTACAATGGTGGAATTAACCAATACCGGGTTACTGTTGCTGTTAAACATGAAACTTCCCTGCCCTGTAGCAGCACTACCACTGGAAATGCAATTGACAATTTTTGCATTACTGGCATTATCATTGTAACAAACACCTCCGTCACCTGCTTTATTGCCCATGAAGATGCAACGCAGAAACAAAGGAGCGGAAAAATTATTGTAACAGACTCCACCCGCAATAGAAGCATTGCCGTTTCTGAATTCACAATCAGAAAAAACCGGATTGCTTTGATTTTGATTAACAATGGAACCACCATAATTGCAACCCGAACTATCAGAAAAGATTGTATTAAACACTTGCGGACTGGACAGGTAATTATTTATGTCATTTGCATTACCGCCAAATGCAATCTGGTTACCTAAAAACCGGCAATTGATGATGACCGGGCTGCTATTCACATTATCCATGGCTCCACCCCAGTTATTAGCCACATTTTTTAAGAACGTACATCCGTCAAAAACCCCGTTTGAACCCAAATTATAAACAGCACCACCGCTGCTGGGTGTAACACCAGCAATATAATTGCTGTTATTTCTGAATATACAATTCAGAAACTCAGGTTTTGAATTGATATTGGCTACCGCCCCACCTTCACCAATATTGGTAAGTTCATTCCTTTCAAAAATACTGTTCACAAATTTGGGATTGCCGGAATTAATGATAAATAATCCGGCACCTTGCCCATTTGATTTATTGTCGCTAATGATACAATTCCTGAATACAGGATTCGCATTCTTAACCAGGTAAATGGCTCCCATGGCATTGGTATTATTACCTTCCGCTTTCTTTATGATAAGGCCGTCTGTGATGGAAGTACTGTCAACGGTTCTGCCCCGCAATAGGATATCAGACCTGGCTCCGTTACCGCCTGGAAGCTCCCCGCTTAAAATGGTTAAATAATTCGCCGGATTTCTTTGTGCATCTGTAGGGTTGCCCGTATTAGGATAACCACCCAGGATAACTCTTTTATTTTCCAGCCATATAGATTTTGTTTCGTCATTGGAGGAAGGATAATAAGTACCGGCAGCCACACGGATGGTATCTGAACAGGATTGCATGGCAGCCTGCAGTTCAGTCATCGCATTGGCCCAACTGCTGCCGCTGCCATTACCCGTTGCCGTATTATTTACATACAATGTTTTTGGAACAGGAAGCAATGCCGATTGAACCTCATAAGCACCGATATCAACAACAGCTGAGACAAGCCTGGTGTTACCCAATATATCTGCAGTAATTCCAGACACTGCAGCATTGGAACCGATATTGATTGCCGGTGAGCAGGGATTATTCAGTTGCAGGCCGTCATCGGAAGTAAAATAAAAATTATCTGGCCCTGTAATGCTTGCACTGTCTTTGAATTTCGGATTTTTTGATAAGAGCTGTACATTCCCGTAATCATACACCTGGGTAATAGTGCTGGAAACAGCTGCGGTTGAATTCACCAGTTTTATATCGGAAGAGTCAATGCTGTAACCACCATATCCGCCGGTGACATATTTCTCATTATTAAAGAAAATCGAATTTGATATGGTAAATGTTGAATTGTCTTGCCCCAGAATTGTTGGATCCATTTCGGTTCTGTTACTTACCAGGCTGCAATTGATGAGGCTGGCAGAACTCAGGTTATTCTCAATAATACTTTTTTCCGAAACATTTTTATAGAATACACAATTGCTGAATATTACTGTACTGCCTGATTCATTTAAAACAGTTGACCCGCCGTCATCCTGGTTATTAACAAAATAACAATCGGATATCACCGGTGAACTATTAGTAATTCGCAAGGCTGAACCTGTACCTGCAGAAAAACAATGATTATTCCTGAATACACAGTGCTTTATTTTGGGCAGTATCCCATTGTAAATTCTGATGGCACCACCTTCATTCGGATAGCTGTATATATCCTGCAAAATAAACCCATCTAATGTAAACCCGCTGGCACCCCGAACAATTACCTGAACGCCGCTGCCGCTTAAAATGGTTTGATTGATCCCCCAATTTCTGAGGGCATCAACAGGATTACCGCTGTTTGGGTAACCTCCCCAGAGTATTACAGAATCTTTAATATTAAAATAATAAGGATATCCACTTACCGAATACGTTCCTTTGGCCACCCGGACAGTATCTCCGGGCAGTACAATATCCAACGCAGTCATCAAACTGGTAAATGCGTTTGTCCAGGACAAACCATTGCCGTTACCCGTTGCCAGGGGATTTACATAAAATGAAAAATTGGGACCCGGTGTTGATGGCGCTGAAATATTTACCAGGTAATCTTCTGTTTCACCATAAGGATCTGACCCACAGAAACCGGGGCTGGAATCTGAATAAAAAGAAGCTTTCACACGCATCCTTGTAATACCGGTTATTGCATTAAAAGGAATTCTGATACGCAGAATTGCCTGTGTTATGGAAGCTGCAAAACCGGATTCACTGGTTTCAAATATCCCGTTATGGTTAAAATCAATACCTACTGTTACCCCTTTTGCATTGATGGTATTCTGCGAGAGAAAATTCACAATGATGTTAGCATAAGTTCCTGCCTGGATATTGGCAGCTGCAACCGTACCGGTATAATCTGTATAGCCATTAACCGCACAACCGGATGAATTATTGATGTTACTAAAAGTAACATTCTCAATGCCCGCATATCTAAAACCACCACAATCTGCCGGTGCCGGAATACAATAGCATGCTGTATATGGATTTATGCCTATCAGCACAGATGATGAATAGGCAGACAATCCGCTGCCAGAACAAATTATTTGCCTGCGGTAATATCGGGCAATTGTTTGGGAAATAACCAATGAATCTGCCATTGCACCAGCGATGTTTACCCATGAAGCCCCATCAGCTGATTGTTGCCATTGAAAAGTAAAACCACTGTTTCCAGATGATGCCCCTGTAACTTTTACTACAAAATGTATGTCCGGACAAATAGCTGTTACCGTACTATTAGCTGTTCCACCGGATGGTGTTCCGCTGCAAAGCGGAAATGGCGCTATATTTACCGGGTAATCTTCTGTTTCGCCATCACTGTAGCCAATACACGAAGCTGTGCCTGTAATGGCACTTCCGCCTTTGGACTTAACACGCATGGTTGTTAACCCAAGTTGTGCATTCACAGGAATGCTGACTGTACTGGCTATGGGTGCGGTACCCCCACCAAGGCTCTTAAACTCAGTTGTTTCAAAAAGCCCGTTTCTGTTATAGTCAATCCATACAGCCGCACTCTGGCTTATAGCTATTCCTCCAGGCGTTACCGTTATGGGTACTGTAGAACCAATCACAAGATCTGTTGCAGGTACATAACCCGAATAATTTACATAGCCTCCGCTGCAAACAGAGTTATTGTTGATTGAGCCAATATTTACATTACTGATATAACCCAAACCACAGCCGGCTGATGGTGGTGTACAATAGCATAACGTATTCATAGAAACAGGCAAAACACTTGAGAATACTGATAACCCTCCGTTAGAACAGGTAATTTTACACCTGTAGTCATTTGCGGAAATTTGTGAGACAGACAATGATTGACTATTAGCACCGCTGATATCTGTGAAGCTGTTAGCTGCAGCCGGAGAAGATTGCCATTGCAAAGTGAGGCCGTTTGAAACATATGAGCCGGTTAAATTAAGTGTGAAATTAACACCTGAACAGGCCGATGATGGGCCGATAACTGAAGCGGGCAATGGCATGCCGCTGCAATTTACCGGTCCAATCTTTTGAAGCACAATGCTGTCAATTAACAGGATGGCAGCAGTGTTGGCTGTTGAATAACAATGAAAGCCTATATAATAATTACCACTGGCAGGAACTGAAAATATATCTGCCCCTTCTACGTTATTTAGGTTTTGTATATCAGTGTAATCATGTAATATCGTTGTCTGGGCCGCAATGGTTGCCGCATTTCCCAATGTAACTTTCATTTTTTCTATGCGCGCTGGCGCAGCTTCCCTGTACCAGTACGAAACCCTGTAATATTCACCTGCTTCCAATGGGTGACCTTGGCTGATAGCCCATGCATTTCGGGTAATATTACCTACCGATGGGCATTGCATCGATTTCAACCCGCTAAATGTATAGGCTGCATTCGAATTTTCCTGCCAAATCCCACCTGTGCCGCCATTTATGATCGTCCAGCCAGCTGGTGGGAAAGCACCTTCAAAACTCTCTGTAAAAATATGTTGCGACATCAGTTTTGCCGAAGTAAATACAAGTACTAATATTTGAAAAACAATTAAGCGCAATTTCATTATTTTCATCATCCGGTTTATTGTACAGGGCAATTAAATTAGCCAATCAAGTTATGATAATTTGACTGGAATTGAAAAAAAATGGGAATATTAAGATAATAAACCCGGCTTTTATTAAACAAACATGGTTTCAACTATTTCAAAAATCAGGTAACATGCCAAACGAAATAAAATGCCCCAATTGCGGAAATGTATTTGATGTGGAAAATGTGATTGCGGCAGACATTGAACAAAAATTACAAAAGCAATTCCAGGACAGGCTACAACAATCTTTAAGCAAAGTGGAAGAAGACAAAAAGAAACTGGAGGCCGAACAATCGCAGTTTGAAGAAAAAAAGAAAAGGGAGAATGAGATTTTCACCCAAAAACTGCACCAGGAAAAAATAAAGATGGAATCCGAATTACAGGAACAGTTACGCAAAAACATTTCGGCAGATTTTGAAAACCAGCTCAGGGTACTCCGGGAAAATAAAGACGAAACAGAAGAAAAATTGAAAGAAGCAAGGAAAAAAGAACTCGACTTCCTGAAGAAAATGCAGGACCTGCAAACAAAAGAAGCCGAACTGGACCTGGAAGTACAGAAAAAACTGCAGCAGGAAAGGCAACTTATTACTGAACAGATAAGAAAACAGGAAATAGAAAAGAATACCCTGAAAGACAATGAATATAACCTGAAACTGAAAGAACTTGAAAAACAACTGGACGACCAGAAAAAACTGGCGGAAGAAATGAGGCGCAAGGCAGACCAGGGTTCTATGCAATTACAGGGTGAAGTGCAGGAACAGGCACTGGAAGAATTACTGAGGTCGGCTTTTCCTTTCGACATCATCAGTGAAGTTGGCAAAGGCGTACGCGGCGCTGATTGTATCCAGACCGTACGGAACAATATAGGCCAGGAATGCGGAAAGATCATCTATGAAAGCAAACGCACCGAACATTTTTCTGCTGAATGGATTGATAAACTGAAAACCGATATGCTAAGCCAGGGCGCAGATATAGCCATTCTGGTAACCCGTGCCATGCCCAAAGACCTTCCGCATTTTGGTGAAAAGAACGGCATTTATATATGCCAGTTTACTGAAGTAAAAAGCCTGGCAAATGTGCTCAGGAATGCCATCCTCAAAATAAGCGACACAAAAAGGAACCAGGAAAACAAAGGTGATAAAATGGTTGCCTTATATGATTATCTCACCAGCCATGAATTTGTAGGAAACTGGAATGCCATCCGTACCGGGTTCGGGCAACTGAGAAGCCTGTTGCAGAAAGAACGGGAAGATTTTGAAAAGAACTTCAAAAAGAAAGAAAAACAGATAGATCTCATCATACAAAACTCATTACACATATCCGGTTCAATAGAAGGCATTGCAGGCCAGGATTCCATCAATATGGAGTTACTGGAAGGCACCGAAGACCAACTCCCGGAAGCATGAGACCGGCCAAAGCCATTTTTGGTGATTGCAGAATCAACCAGCCAGGCCTGTTAACAGTTCATAAACCAACATACTTTTGCGCTTTATATGTAATTATTTTATTATTTTCATGTATTGCTTTTTATTTACTAACCAAACAATTGCTTTATGAGAAAATTAACAGTATTGCTATGCCTGTTATTAAGCAGTTACCTGCTGCATGCCCAACAGTCATACAGCATTAAAGTTACTGATTCAAAAACGGGCGCCCCGGTTACCGATGCTTCCGCCACCATCAGGGGTACCAGCAAAGGTGCATCTGCAGGTAGTGACGGCACCATAAACATTCAAGCCAAAATAAACGATGTACTGGATATCACCAGTATAGGCTACAAATCTATAACGGTTAAGCTTACTGGCACAACTTCCATTTCAGTAAAACTGGAAGCCAGTTCAGTTGACCTTGGTGATATCGTTGTGATTGGCAGCCGTTCTGCCGGCCGTGCCAAAACTGAAACGGCCGTACCCGTTGACGTTATCAGGGTGGGACAGGTTGGATTGCCAACAGCCAAGATGGACCTCACCTCCGTGCTGAATATGGCGGCACCCTCTTTCAATTATAACAAGCAAACCGGCGCCGACGGTGCCGACCACCTTGACCTGGGTACATTAAGGGGCCTTGGTCCCGACCAGACACTGGTACTCATCAATGGCAAAAGGCGCCACCAGACCGCTTTTGTGGGTTTATTCGGGTCTCGCGGCAGGGGTAATTCAGGTGCCGACCTGAATGCTTTTCCCCAATCTGCCG
>CALKVC010000216.1 GCA_937996595.1 uncultured Chitinophagaceae bacterium | reverse complement strand
ATAAAGGCGACCTCTTCCTTTGTATTCATGCCGACAGCGGCCCTTTAAAAACCGGGCGGAGGCAGATTGGAACCCGTACCGTTACCCGTTATAAAGTAACTTATACCGGAAAAGGGAAAAGGAAAAAGAAAAAATCTACCCCATATGAAGTGGTAGAACCTGTTTATGAACATTTTAAGATACCGCTTTCCATTAAAGGCACCAGCGTATACCTTTTTGCCGCACATAAAACAAGCGACAAACTGAAAGCCATCATGAAGGATGTGGGTGAATTTGAAATTGAAACCGAATCAGATTCCACCTATAGCAGCTTCGATATCAATACACCGGAAGGCAGGACACTGGCCCAGATTTACGCTAAAAGATACCAGGAAAAAAGCGACCTGATTGCCACTATGGTGAATGATGAAGTGGATGCAACCGGCCGGCCGGCCCTGGGTGTAAACCAGCGCCAGACAGGCATTTGGGTATTACAGGCCACCAATATGCCTGCTATATTGATTGAAACGGGATTTATCAACAATCCCGAAGACGAGCGTTACCTGAACAGTGAATCGGGCCAGCAGGAACTGGCAGAAGCCATAACGAGGGCGGTTATACGATATAAGAACCAGTTGGAAACACCTCAATCAACCAGTAAATAAATACACCTTTCAAAACAGCATTACTATAATATATGCCTGTTTTTTCGTGCATAAAAAAGGTATCATAACAGTAAGAAGCATATTTACAGAAAAAAATCTACCGCGTGAAAATATCAAATGAAACAAAGGTTGGCGCTGTTGCAGTGGTATCAGTAACCCTGCTTATACTTGGCTTTAACTTTTTAAAGGGGAAAAAATTATTCAGCAGCAGCAAGGATATCATTGCCAGGTTTGAAAATGTGCAGGGCCTCACCAATTCAAACCCTGTAATGGTAAACGGGTTACAGGTTGGAACTGTATACAGCCTTTCGCCATCAAAAGACATGCGCCAGATACTGGTAACGCTTAACATCACTTCAGACATTGATATCCCATCCAATTCTGTAGCTACCATAAAACCAAGCCTGCTTGGTGTTACTTCATTAGACATAGCTCTGGGCAATGCTTCTACCTTCCTCAAACACAAAGACAGCATCAGCACCATAGCCAATACCGGCACGCTCGACAATATCCTGAAAAAGGTTGACCCGGTATTATTTGAAGTAACAAATGCAATCAGCTCCATCGACAGTTTCCTCAAAAACCTGAACCATATCATTGATCCGAGGGCAAAAAACAATATCAGTGCAACCTTAGATAACCTGAATAAGATAACCGCATCTCTTACCCATTCTGCTTCTTCGCTTGAAACCATGCTGAATACCCAGACCGGCACCGTTTCCAAAACACTTAACAACCTGCAATCCGTTAGCGGAAACCTGGCTGCTAATAATGATAAAGTGACAGGCGTGCTCACCAACCTCGATAAAACGGCATCCCATTTATCTGAACTTGACCTGAAGACAACGCTGGAATCATTGAATGAAACCATCGGTAACCTGAAAAACCTGGTTGGCAAAATGAATGACGATAACGGAACCATCGGATTACTGCTTAATGACCCAAGCCTGTACAAGAACCTGGCGTCTACTGCCAACAAGCTGAACCTGCTGATAGATGATATCCGGGTTAACCCGAAAAGGTATGTAAATATATCTGTGATTGGCAAAAAGAACAGCAGCGCCCCGCTCTCACATCCATTGCCCGATACGCTCAACAGCCCTTATATCATTGAAAAAGCTAAAAACTAAAAAGCTTTATGATAGCTTTATCATTAAATGATGCAAATTTGCAGTCATATCATTAAGAAGCATACATGCATTTGCACCGGGTAAAAGAAACAATTTTATTTTCACTCATCTTGTTAAGCATAACAGTTACCGGTGAAGCACAGGTTCAGCAGCCATTACCCGTAACCGATACCTCCTCCAGGCTCATCAGGATCGTGAAGGCAAAATCATTCCGCCAGAAAACAATAGATTCTGTACAAACCCTGGTAACCCTGGCCGGTGATGCCGTTGTAAACCAGGGAAACACCACCATCAGCGGCGATAGCATCGTGGTTAACCAGTTTACAGGCATAGCAGAAGTTTTTGGAAACGTACATATCAATGATGCAGACAGCGTACATACTTATGCCCGGTACTTAAAATATATAGGCAACGAACGGATAGCATACCTGCAGAAAAATGTAAAACTGACGGATGGCAAGGCGGTACTGAATACAAATGAACTTGAATATAACCTGGCCACCGGAATTGCCAAATACAGCAAAGGCGGCAAAGTGGTAAACGGAACAACTGTACTTACCAGTGAGGACGCATTATATTATTCCGATACAAAGGATATATACTTTAAACAAAATGTTCACCTGGTAGACCCTAAATCCGATATCGTAGCAGACAGCCTTCGTTATAACACCCTCTTTAAAGAAGCTTATTTTATTGCCCCAACTAAAATAAAAACAGAAAGCGGACTCATCAATACCAGCTCCGGCACATATAATATTGAAACAGGGGAAGCGCTTTTTTTAAACCGCACTTCCATCAGCGACAGCACCAGGTTCATGAGCGGTGATAAGATAGCATCAGATGAAAAGACCGGGTTTATAGAAATTGAAGGAAGGGGCAAGCTGGTAGACAGCACGAACAATGTAACCGTAATCGGCGACCATATAGTGATTGACAGGAAAAAGAATTCTTTCCTGGCAACAAGAAAACCTGTGATGATTCTATATAAAAACAATGACAGCACATATATAACCGCCGATACTCTTTTTTCTGGATTACGGAAATATGATTCTTTACAACATATCATTTACCAGGAAACAGATACGCTGAACAATAAAATTAACAGTGCCGGCAATCAGCCTGGCAGGTTGGTTTTCAGTTTAAACAAAGACAGCAGTTCATTACATAAAAAACTGGCTGATACTACCACAGGTACCGGAAGCGAAAAAGAACCTGCAACCGTAAACGGACAGCCCGCACGCGACAGTATCCGGTACTTCATCGCATTCCATCATGTACGTATATTCAATGATTCAATTCAGGCAGTAAGCGACAGCTTGCATTATTCCACGGAAGACTCCACATTCAAGTTATTCGATGAACCGGTTTTCTGGAACAACCAGACACAGGTAAGCGGCGATACCATGTACCTGTATACCGAAAATCAAAAAGCCAAACAGTTGTATGTTTTTAATAATGGCCTTGTAATTAACAAAACAAAAGAAGGGTTATTCAACCAGATGGGCGGCAGAACGATCAACGGTTATTTTACAGATGGCGCCATTGATAACATCAGGGTTAAAGGCACGCCGGCAGAAAGTGTTTTCTATCCCCAGGATGACGACAGCGCTTATATAGGTATGAACAGGAGCAGCGGAGATGTGATTGATATCTTCTTTGTAAAAAAGGAATTGAACAAGATCAAATTCATCAATGATGTAAATGGCACTTTATACCCGCTGGAACAGGTTCCGCCAGATGCCAAATTCCTGAAGAAGTTTGCCTGGCTCGATAACAGAAGGCCAAAGAATAAACTTGAATTATTTGAATAATCCGGTGCCGGTAAAACCATATGCTTACATGAAATATAGTAAACTCATATTTTTCTTCCTGACAGCATTCATCTTTCAGCCCGCTGCCGGCCAGACTGACCCATTTACCGGCACCTGGCATATACATCATGTCTCCATCGCCAATTCACCGCAAATTGAGATGGAGATACAAATTGCCACGCCTGATAAAAATCTGTTATACCCTGCACAACTTAGATTGCACTGCGACAGTTTCCATGCAACCTATAACCTGCTGCTGGTAAAGAGAAATGTAAGGCAACTGGGTATTGGCAGGCAAAAAATTCCGGAATCTGAAATGCCATTCGGCATCGGTAACTGGACTGTTTACCTGAATGGAACATTAGACCTGAGCAGGGATAACAAAGGCCAGCCCCTTTTAACGGTAAACCGAATCGTAACAGGAAAATATGGAGCAGAGATGCCGGATATAAAATCATTTACTGCAACCGGCATCAACACGGCGGAAACCCTGCGGAATTTCTT
>CALKVC010000215.1 GCA_937996595.1 uncultured Chitinophagaceae bacterium | reverse complement strand
CTGGATTCATCCGGGGGAACCATATTCGGGTGAGACGATTTCAATCCGAATCCGTGATGGGAAAGTGGCCGAAACCGGCAAACAACTGGATACTGATCCGGACGAACAACGGATTGATGCAACCGGGCATTTTGCATCGCCAGGATGGATTGATCTGAAATGTGGAAATGGATCTCCCTCACATCCACAAAATGAAACGCCTTTATCACTCAGTCTTGCAGCAGCCGCGGGTGGATTCACCTCTGTTCAGATTTCTCCTGATCAGAAAACAATAATTCAGTCGGTTGAGTCGGTGTCTTATTTCCGGAACCTTGCCTTTGAAAACGGAATCCGGTTCAGAGTTTCGGCTGCCGCCACACAAAATCTGCAGGGCAGTAAAATGGCTGAAATCCTGACGCTTGCAGAAGCGGGGGCATCTTCTTTTTCAAGCGTATTTCCCATAACCAATGCCCGGTTTATGGTCAACCTGCTGTTGTATCTGCACCATTCAGACAAGGTCCTTTTTCACAGCAGCTGGGACCCTTTGCTGGCGACGGGTCAGGTTCATGAGGGAAGCATTGCCCACAAACGGGGGCTGGAAGGAATTCCATCTCTGGCGGAAGAAATTATGGTCGAAAGGGACATTTCCATTCTTCAGTTCACCGGAGGAAAACTCCACATTCCCTGCATTTCGGCCGCAGGGTCCGTTCACAAACTTATTAAAGGAAAGAGCCAGCTTCCCGGATTAAGTTTCAGCGTGGCAGCGCATCAGTTGTTGTTTACAGAAACGGAACTGGATCGCTTTGACACGGTTCACAAAGTATTTCCTCCTTACCGCCTGGAAACAGACAGGCAGGCATTGATTGAAGCAGTAAAGAATGAAGGCAATGAAGTGATTGTGATGACCAATGCTATTGAAGCGCAAATTGCGGAATTTGAAAATCCAGACGATAAGCAGATGTTCATGGAAGAGTATAAAATGGTAGAACCGGCGCTGGACAGGCTGATTCATTCCACTTATAAATTGCTTAACCTGGCAACCTATTTTACTGCCGGTGTTCAGGAAGTGCGGGCCTGGACCATTCACCAGGGATGGAAAGCACCGCAAGCCGCCAGTGTGATTCATACCGATTTTGAAAAAGGCTTTATTAAAGCAGAAGTGATTGCCTATAATGATTTTATTCATTACGGATCGGAAGCAGCCTGCCGTGAAAACGGACGGTTACGAATTGAAGGAAAAGAATATGTTGTTCAGGATGGTGATGTAATGCATTTCAGGTTTAATGTGTAGGGGTGGTTTGAGGTTTGAAGGTTTAAGGTTTGAAGGTTTAAGGTTAATAAAAAAATGGCTTTCATAAACTGAAAGCCATTTTTCTTGTAAAAGATTTATTCTTATTGAGGCAATAATACCTGGTCTATTTTATGTAGCACTCCATTCAGATAATGCTGATCACTGGTTCCGGAAGGATCTGGCAATAAAGGAGATGCATTGATAATGATATTAGCTGCAGTTGCATTTCCAAGCCCTTTTACGGTGGCAGCGGAAACGAATGGCGGCGTAAAGGTTGCAGTAATACCCAGGCCCGGATGAGCAGGAATAGCACCATTCAGCAATGTGGGGAAAAATCCGGTAGTTGTTGGCATGTTATTGCTGAAAGCACACTGGCCTAACAAGTGATAAACAACAATTCCTTTTACGGTTTCTGCAGTAAGTACACTATATAATAATGGGTTGCTGAAAACGGCAGGTGTTGATGCCAATGCCGCAGCAGTAGCCTGTGTACCGGCACCCGGGGGATAACCGGCAGCAACAAGCCCCTGGTAAATGGCTCCGGTAAGGGTAGCCTGGAATGCGGCATCTGTTGGTGCAAAAACGGTAAGGTTGGCACCAATATTCAGCAAAGCTCCCTGTAAAGTTCCCGGTGCTGCTGTGCCACTGTCGGCCCGGTTGATTGCTGCTTTCAGGTATGTAAGTTCAGGATCGGTATTGATCCTGTCCCACAGATAACGTTGTGGCGGTGTTACAACAAATGCTGTATGGTGAATCACCCCGTTGGCAGCTTCTGTGTTCAAAGGCGCAATGAGTGGAATATTATTAAGCCAGGCACCGTTCCTGGTTGTGGGGAAATTGGTTAACCTTAATAAAGCACTTATTGTGGGTGCCGGATTGAGGATGCTTGGGTATTGAAAATTAGGGAATGTAGCCGGGATGCTTGATGAAAATAAAGCCTGCGGGCATGTGTTATAGCTTACAATACCTGCGGCAGTGGCTGTTGGAATATTAGCGGTAATGAACCCGGAAAAAACCGCATCCGGCGCATTAATCGGCACCAGTCCGCCGGAAGCCGCATTAATGAAAATCCGCATGGCATTGTTGTCGGGCACAAACATGGTGAATGTGGTAGACTTATTGTTCAGCGAATTCAACAAACCCGATTTTATGATCAGCCTGTAATACAAACTGTCATTCGCACTAGCCTTCAGTGTTTCCCCCAATGCAGATCCGGAAGGAGCTGTAGCGGCAGGTTCCGTAATCGTTTCCAGGTCCTTATTACAGGAAGTAAATACAACCATCGCTGTAATACTCAGTATGAATCCTGTTTTTAAACTCTTGAATTTATATTTCATATGCAATATTTTAATGTAAGTTTTTTAATGTTTCCCCGATTAATAAATATTATATCCAAAACTGATATAGTATAAACCGCCTATTTGTGAATTACCAATGGCATTATAATAATATTGGTTTAACAGGTTGGTTGCACCCAGTTTAAGTATTGATTTGCTGGAAGGGAACTTATAACTTACCTGTGCATCTACCGTATGAACATCTTCCAGGTTTCCGCTGGCAAAATCGCCCTGGTAAAGGAATCCCTGTACATACCTGTAAACGGCATTGAATCCGAGGCGTTTATTTTTTCCGAATCCTGTATTTCCAATTGCTGCATTCATCTTGTACTTGGGAGCATTGAAATACGCAACAAAATTAGTAGGCACATCCTTAAGCACGTCTGTTGCACCATTTATTGAAATGGTGAAATTCCTTGGAAGCCTGAAATCGAAACTGGCTCCGAATCCATATGATTTCACTTTATCCGCTGAGTTAACTGGTATAGAAAGCCTGTTTCCGAGGGAAGTGTCTCCCAATGTGATCTGGCTGCCGGTCATTGACTGCACCGTTACCAACCTGCCCAGGAAATCCTGGTACTGGCCGTAATAACCATACAAATCAATCAACAACTTGTCTTTCATCAATAACCCTTTATAACCTGCTTCAAAAGAAGATATAGATTCAGGTTTTAATTCTTTTGCATTTACAGCAACAATATTCCCTTTTCTTAGTTCTTCAAAATCGTATAACGGGTTACCGGCAAAATTATACAGTTCAGCAAATCCCTGGTTTCCACCGATAAGCCTAACACTTCCCACAGCCAGGTTGATAAACTGCTGCTGATTTGAAGGGAAGCGATATGCTGTCTGGTAAGATATCCGGAAGTTATTGTTCTCTTTAATCTTAAACAACATGGTTGCCCTTGGTGTAAACCTGCCTTTAAAATTTTCATTCTTATCATACCTGCCCGACAAAGTCAGGGTAATCCTGTCAATCAGTTTCCTGGAGGCCTGTAAATAAGCACCGTATTCATTAATGCCCAATGGCCCGGTTGAATCAGCAAACAACGTTCCTTCAGAATTCAGCACATACCTTTTAAAATTGGCACCCACCAGGATATCGGCAAATTTCTTCGTGATATGAGTTAGGTTATAATTACCTTCTACACTATACAGATCAGATTTATCAAGTAACAAAGCCCCGCCTTCCTTGATCGGTTTTTTGCGGATTGAGTCATAGGCAGTCCTGAATCTTTCACTGGTTGACAATGGCCTTCCAACATCTGCGGTGCTCCTGGCGGCAACATGTGCAGCAGCATCACTTAATCCATTAAGCCTGGCTCCCAAATAAGCCTGAGAATATGTTGCATACCATCCTGTTGACCCGCCACTTGGTTTCCAGCTTTCATTGAACAAGCGGGTAGCCACCGTTGTATTGTATGATTCACCGGCATTTTCCTGGGTTGTATAAGCCCTTAATGACCAGTTCTTGTTGTTCAGTTCCAGTTTATACTGGCCCATCTTGAAATCTTTCAGTGAATACCTTTCACTACCGGTATACACAGTATTACCGGTTCCCCAATACGCAGCAAATACGGCTTCTGTATTTTCAGATACTTTATAATGTAATGAACCGGCTATCTTATAATTTACCGTATTTGGATTAGTAACTTCTTTTTCTGTATATCCTGTACGGGATACGTTGATGGCCCTTCCGCCATTTAACGTGTCTATGAAATTTTTAAGGAATGGGGCGGCACTGGCTCCAATGGCATTTAATACGGCAGACCTAATTTCAATGGTCGTTTCATCTCCGTAAACATTTATACCATCATAATTGGGATCTGAAACCCTGTCACCTGCCTTAACAGCGCCATTGGTGGCAGCCCTGCCGTAATTGCGGTAGTCGGTTCCCTGCCAATCTTTCGCCTGTATCAATTCCATATTCAGTTTGAAAGCAAATTTTTCTGAGATTTTTTTAGCCCAGCGTACATTCCAGTTATGATAGGCAGATGCGTCACGCTGCCTTTTATCGGTGTGCATGATTCCTTCCTTAACCAGGAAAGATAAACCCTGGTATTTGAATGGATTTTTGCTGGTCATCAGCAGGGTTCCGTTCATACCGCCAGGTCCGTATAAGGCAGAAGAGGCGCCGGACAATAATTCTATATTATCAACATCCAGTTCGCTTAAACCGATGATGGAAGCAACCGAAAAGTTCAACCCGGGTGCCTGGTTATCCATACCATCCACCAACTGGTTGAAACGGGTATTACCACTACTGTTGAAACCACGGGTAGTAGGCGTTTTAAACGTTAAGGAAGATGTTGTTACATCTACTCCTTTCAGGTTGGTAACTACATCATAAAAGTTAGAGACCGGTGCATTACGAATGGTAGCTGCGCTTACCCTTTCAATAGAAACGGGCGATTCCATAATCTTTTGCGGAACCCTGCTGGCTGAAACAACTATCTCCTGTCCCAGGGAACTGGAAGGTTGAAAGGCAATATTAACAGGTGTTGAAGCACTGCTTACCGATACTTCCTGGGATTCATACCCAATGGAAGAAATAACCAGTGTTACCGGTAAATTTTTCACAGACAACCTGAAATTTCCTTTATCATCTGTAAAAGTTCCGTTCTCTGTGCCCTTTACAAATACAGATACAGCACCGGCAGCTTCTTTAGTATTGCTGTTTTTAACATTACCGCTAACAGTCACCGTTTGTGCTATAGCCGTAATTGTTAAAATATTAGCCAATAAAAAAGCAACCAAATGGCTCGTAACTTTTCTCATATCTCGTAGTTTTGGTTAAAAATAATGGGCAAAATAAGGATACTTAAGGTGGTATAAAAATTTAATTTTGAACCTACTGTTAAAATCTTACCCAACATAAAAACCACATTTACAGGCTATGAGATTACTTTAGCGTATGATTCAGCATCAATTTCCCGGCCAAACAGGATTTTACCGTGGTAAAGTAAGGGATGTATATACCATCGGAGATAACCTGCTGGTAATGATTGCCAGTAACCGAATCTCCGCTTTCGATGTGGTTTTACCACACCCGATACCATATAAAGGACAGGTATTGAACCAGATAGCTGCTTATATGCTGAATGCTACTACCGGCATTTGTCCTAACTGGCTGCTGGAAGTACCGGCACCTACCGTAAGTATCGGTAAAAAATGTACCCCTTTCAAGATTGAAATGGTAGTAAGGGGAAACCTTACGGGACATGCCTGGCGCACCTACGCTTCCGGCAAACGGGAGTTATGCGGCATACCACTTCCCGAAGGAATGAAAGAAAATGACTTTTTCCCTTCCCCTATCATAACACCCAGCACCAAGGCTTCGGAAGGACATGATGAGGATATCAGCCGTGAAGAAATCATTGCACAGCACCTGGCTACAGACAATGAATGGAACAAATTGTCGGACTATGCATTGAAGTTATTTGAAAAAGGGAAGCAATTGGCTGCAGCCCGCGGACTGATCCTGGTTGACACGAAGTATGAATTTGGAAAAATCGGCAATGATATTGTGCTGATGGATGAAATTCACACACCGGACTCATCCAGGTATTTTTATGCCGATGGTTTTGAAGAAAGGCAACAGAACCATGAAAAACAAAAGCAGCTCAGCAAGGAGTTTGTGCGTGAATGGCTAATAGAAAACAACTTTATGGGCAAGGAAGGTCAGCAGGTTCCTGCGATGAGCCAGCCATGGATTGAAACCATCAGCAAACGTTATATCGAGTTATATGAACAGGTTATTGGAGAAAGCTTTATTCCTTCTGATATCACCGACGATGAAACATATGACCTGGTAGTGCAGTCCCTTAAGAAATACGAGGGCTGATCAGTCCTCCACTATCTGTCCGTAATCTATAAACAGTTCCTCTCCGCAACAGATATCCCGCAATGCTTCAAAATCTGCCCCATCGTTTATTGAAATGATATTGGGATCATCACTATGGTTCAAAAAAATAACGAGATCGGCCATTTTAAAACCATATTCCGGAATGAAATAATTATTGTTGTCGTATAAACAATAATTCTCCACCACGGCCCTGCTGTGCTCAGGTAATTGAGCCACTTCCTCTTTTGAAACAGGTATCCATTCACTGGTATCTTTTGAAAAGATATTTCGCCTTCCTTTAGGTATATCCGTTATGGCAAAAACGCCGATACCCTGCACCGGTGAGGGTTTTAACATCACAAGCGTATTATGGGCCAGTTCGGCAAGCAGTTCGGTTTTTGTCATGGTACATTATTAGTTCGCTGCAGTGGTCAGGTATGCTGATCAGCCACAAAATCCTGCAGGCGCTTTTTCGATTTGTTGAATACCTGCCTTCCCTTATCGATCCCTTTTCGTAGTTGTTTTTGTTCTTCTTCCGGCATCGCAATCACTTCCGCACAGGCTTCGCTGCAACAGCCATGGTATTTTTCTGCGCATGCCTTGCATTGAATAAACAACAAATGACAAGCCTGGTTGCTGCAATTGGTATGCGTATCGGCAGGCTGGCCGCACTGGTGGCACTGTGAGATGATCTCGTCGGAAATACGCTCTCCCAGCCTTTCATCAAACACAAAATTCTTGCCGTGAAACTTATTGGGCAGGCCTGCTTCTTTTACCTTATTGGCATAATTGATGATGCCGCCTTCCAGGTGAAACACATTCTTAAAACCACGGTGCAGCATATACGCACTTGCTTTCTCACACCTGATGCCGCCGGTGCAGTACATGATGATATTCTTCTCCTTGATATCCTGCAACATATCTGCCGCCATCGGCAATTGCTCGCGGAAAGTGTCACTGGGAATTTCTATAGCGTTCTCAAAATGCCCCACTTCATATTCGTAATGGTTGCGCATATCCACAACGATGGTTTCCTTATCATCTGTGAGCGAATTAAACTCATCTGCGTTTACATAGCGGCCTTTATTTGCCATGTCGAAGCTGGGATCTGTAATTCCATCAGCCACTATCTTTTCCCTTAATTTAACTTTCAGCACCCAGAATGATTTGCCATCGTCATCAACGGCAACGTTTATACGCAATCCATCCAGCTGCCGGTGAAAGCCGAACAGGAATTCCCGAAAAGCCTGGTAATTGCTTTCCGGTACGCTGGCCTGGGCATTGATGCCTTCGCTGGCAACATAAATACGTCCGAATACTTTCAGCGCATGAAGGCCTTTGTAAAGTTCATCGCGGAACGCGGGCGGGTTGTTAATTAAAAAGTACTTGTAAAATGAAACGGTAATGCGTTTCTCCGTCTCTTCAAACAGGCGCTGTTTCAGTTCAGCCTGTGAAACACGGTTGTGTAATATTGCCATATGTTTTTAATTTGATCCCGTATGAACGGGAAACCTTTTAATTACCGCATCATTAATGGTGATTATATATTAATGACCGGAGAAAAATGATTGGATGCTTGCAGGGCAAACCAAATTAGGCTGCAAAGTTACAAAAAAGCCTTTGAATTGAAAATTATGCAGTGCGGATAGCCGTTAATCAGCTACGGTAATGATTATAAGTTAATGCTGGCGCTCCCCTTTCTCCTGTTCACTTCCACGCTGTTGCCCAGTAAACCGCCGGTTCCTATACGGATTGCAGTACGGCCGTGTTTCCCGTTTTCATATGCCAGTACCACATCTACCCTTAATACTTTTAGAATATTTTCAAGCCCGGCAAATACTTCTATGTAGTTACTTTTAGTATTCACATAAAAGGTATTGGTGCCGGCAACCAGGTACCACCCGATCCTTTTAAACAGCGGTACCTGGTTTGTAAGAAACCCGTTAAAATGATGTTCCAGGTGAGCAATCCCGTAGAGGTTTTCCGTTGTGCTGTATGCGTAATATTTTACCAGTTGAAAACTATTTACGTATTCACTGGCGGCAACAGCTTCATTGCCATTAAAATGCTGGTAATCCTGTATATTAACCTTCCTGTTATTCAGGAACCCGCCGGCGCCAATCTTATATTTTAATGATCCTGCCAGTTTGAAATTCCTGTCTTCACTTATTGAAAATTTCCACCGGTCGAAATTAACATCACTTCCAAAAATGTTGGGTATACCCTTTGAATATCCTACAGTGAAAGTAGGGAATTTAGACCCCAGTGAAATTTTACTGTTTGGCAACTGTATATATTTTTGCCCGGGCCTGAAACTGACATTGAAAGAAACGATAAAGGCCTGGTGAGGAAATATTTCAGCAGCAGTTACCCTTTCCGCCGGATAGTTAGGCGTAATGCGAATACTGTCTTTTCTAAAGAACGTATAATATGTGGTGTTATCCAGTGGCGTCCTGTCTTCATAGAGCATGTTCACATTAAACCTGAGCCCGCTTTCATACCTTTTTGAAAACGACAAGCTGCCAAAATAATTTTCATAGGTCTTTATATAGTTGTTTCCATACAACAGGATGCTGAGGCTGTTTACAAAAGGCAACAGGGAGTTATCCTTATTATATTCACTCACCCTTTTTCCTCCGCTAAAAACGAAAGCAAAACGTTTTAGTTTTTTATCCGTATCCAGGTCGCTTGTACGGAAGGAGAGATTCGCCCAGGCATTGAGGTGCGTATTGCTGAACCCGTACCGGATATTCGGTTCAAAAGAGAAATAAGTGCTTTTTTTCCGGAGATAGGCGTTGAATCCTGCATGGATGTTAAGCACAACCCCTTCTGCATTATTGTATTCAAGGTTTTGGATGGGCGAAGCGATGTTCCAGCTATACGTCTGCTTTGTGCTGTAATGTATACGCCTGATACCGCTCCACAGTGCTTTCAAAGGTTTTATGCGGCCCTGTTTCCTGTTAAGGGAATCAACATCTTTTTGCGACAGCAATGAATCTTTCTGCGCTTCATAGATGCTGTCCTTAACCGCATAATCTTTTTGCTCCTCCGGTTCCAGCGGTACAGGCCTTATTGAATCCCAGTATTCTTTCGGTTTCTTATTAACGCCTGTATCATATTTAATAACAACCCTGTTGAAAAAATCCTTTTTGAAAACCGGAGACACATCATACCCTGAATATACACTGAGGAAATTACCAACTGCGTCTATCCTGAACTGGTTGAAATTAAAATGCAACAACTGGCTTTTTACCCGCCAGATATCATCGTTGATGGGTACATGCTGTTGAGTTATCTGCAGGCTGTCTAACAGTTCCAGTTGCGATGTTTTAGTAAGCATGAGGTCAAAACTATGTATCCGCCAATCGCCGTCGGTTATGTTGAGCACACCGCTGAATAAAGGTTCGTAATTCCTTCTTGGGGTAACTTTTATGCTGTTGATGGCTTTCCCGTTTTCAAAAAATGTGCCCAGGAATTTGAACTTATATAAACGGATGGCTCCATCAGCAATGGGTGATATGAATCCGCGTGGATTGATTGTATTCTGAAATACATTTACATTACTGTTGTACAAACTGATAAATGCCGGAAAAGTAAACCCAAAGTCGCCACTGCCGCTAACACGGCTGCTTATTACATCCATCTTAAATTTATCAGGCATTTTGATATTCACCTTTGCAACCGATTCTGAAAGGTAAACGATGCCCTTTCCTGAAGAATCAAGTTTCAGTTCGTTCCGGTCCTGGTCGGGAATTTTCCTGCCCAGGATCTTATCCGGCAGGTTCCGGAGCTTTATCATGTCTTTTGTGTACAGTTCGCAGGTAAAAGCCGGCACCTGTGATGCATAATAACTCCTTTTTTTAATCGCCTGCCTGATGATTTCGTAAGCCGGGTCTTCAGCACCGGTTTTTACGACCACTTCTTTCATCAGCAGTTTTTGTTCATCCAGTATGAATGTAACTTCTGTATCACCGGTTACCGTTACTTTTTTTTCTGAAGCGGCATAACCGATATGCTGACAAACGAGCGTATACGTGCCCGGCACTACGTTAAAGGAATAATTCGCTTTGTTGTTGGCACTGGCGCCGGTACTGCTACCTTTTATGGTAATGGATGAGTAAGGGAGCAGGTCGCCGGTGGCACTAAATACGGTTCCATATATCTTTTGAGCGGATACCTGACAGGACAGAACAATGAAGATGACAAAGGCAATTATTCTCATAATTCAATTTGCTGATAATCGAATGACGGTACAGCTATTATTTCACAAGGATTATAAAGCTTTTATGGCTTTCTGATTTTTCGTGTATAGCTTCCCGATATGGCGGCTAAACCACCCACAATTGCACCAATCAATCCGGTAACCAGCATAAGCAGGTATGGATCATCTTTTTTTACAATGAGTTGAGAAACCCGGTGAGCCAGTATATGGTTGTTATTATAACTGATCCAAACACTCAAACCACCCCAGAGCAGGAACAATGCAAGGAATCCCGCCAAAAAGGCCATCCCTGCTTTCTGATGTATAAAAACAGAAACCAAAAAACAAACAATGGCGATACTCCACCATGGAAAATACAGGCCGGCTGTGAAACTGAGAAAAGCCATCAAAACAATTGATACAATGAATTTCATGAAACGCTGTTGGTTTAACTTAAGTTATTATAATGATTCATCCTATAAAGCTTTGCTGAAGCTCATCTCCCCTTTGATCCTTTTATCTGCTTTTTCTGAAGCTTTCATCATCCACAACCTGTAATATTTGCCGTTAGTCCACTGGTCAACAAAATTGTCATAATAGTAGCTGCCCGGGTTACCATTTTGTCCGCCCGGGTAAACGGCATATGCCTCTGTTTCCCTGGTAAGGCTTACTATCATCCGCCAGCTTGGGCCATGATCGCTTTTTGTGGCATTGATGATATGCGTTCCGCCACCTACCGGCAAGTGAAGCCTGCTGAATGCAGGCAATTTCAGCAAATGACTGATACGGGTGTCTTTATGTTTAGCCCATTCCAGTTTATCTTCCAGGGATGCTTTAGACAAATCAGAAACTGCTTTTTTAAATGCGGCGGTTACTATGTCAGGCAATGTTTCCAATTGGGTTGTGGAAATATTATCAATGAATTTGTAAGCAGAATCTTTCAGCACGGATTCAAGCAATGTGCTTTCAAAAGGCTTTTTAACAGGGCCTTGCATAGCAGCATATTCATCATTGAAAGTAGTATCAAAAAAGTTTTTCCAAACATATGCAAAAACGGTGGCCCCTTTGCTGTCGGCATCATTTCTCAGGTTCCAGTTTTTTAAAATTCCAAGGTATTTTTTGTCGCTGTCATTCAATATATCTTCTTTAATATTTTTCAGCAGTATTGGCCTGGCCATTTCAGCAAAAACATTGTAGTTGTCTGTTTGCATGGCCATCATATCTTGCGGCGTAACCTGTTGCATGGAGGCCAGCATACGGTTTATGATAAAGCCCCTGGGAGCAGGATAATCCCTGCCCAGGTAATATGGATAAGTGGAATCAGCGGGATGCTGGTTGGCGCTGCTAACAAATCCTCTTTCGGGGTTATACTGAAAAGGTGTTTCATCCATGGGTATCATTCCCTGCCACATGAAAGTACTATCTGTACCAGGCATGATGAAGTCGCCCTGGCCCTTCCATTTAGCGGGAAAATCGCCTTGTGTCCTGATGGCGATATCGCCGTTCTTGCAGGCAAATACTACATTCTGGCCGGGCGTTTGCAGGTTCAGGACGGCTTTATTATAATCATCATAATTCCTGGCCCTGTTGAGCACATTAAAAAGCATGAGTTCGTTGCTTGGGTCATGGGCTGTCCATCTAACCGCATAATTTTTGCCGTTGCCTGCTCTTTTTCCACTAAATGACTTGTCATACATTACGGGACCGAATATGGTATATGCAACCGTATCAATGAAATCAGGTTTTCCCGCAACTTTAATTTTTTCATAACGGAATGTTGTCTTTTTCCATTCATTGTTGAACCAGTATTCATTCCTGGAATCATCTTTGAAACGGATCTCGTAATAGTCCCTCACATCCCTTCCACCATTGGTAAAGCCAAAAGCGCAACTGTCGTTAAAACCGATGATGATGTATGGCGCGCCCGGAAAAGTTGCACCATACGCGTTAAATGCAGGAGTACTTATTTGCATTTCATACCAGATAGAAGGAAGGTTAAGTCCCAGGTGCGGATCATTACACAAAATAGGCGCACCGCTTTTTGTTTTAGCCCCGCTGATTGCCCAGTTATTGCTACCGTTGTCCCTGTCTGGTTTTGCCAATTCTTCTACCTGTATACTGTCTTTGCCGAAATATAAAGAATCGGCCACATGCGGCATCTGCAGTTGGATTTTCGGTTGCTGGAATACCGTTCCTTTGGGTATAATCGGATCCATCGAATCCTGGTAAACGGGAAAAAGTTTATTAAAATCAGATTTACTGAAAAAGCTGAATGCATTGGTTAGTTCAAAATCGTTTTCATGAGCAGCCAGGTCATAAGCCATGTATTTGAGAAATAAAGCAGTTTTCAGGTTGCTCCATTTCTCGGGCTTATATCCCAGTAATTTATATTCAAGCGGTAACTTGCTTTCTGTAAGGGTTTCAATATAAGCGTTTACGCCTGAGGTATATGCATCACATTCTTTTTTGGTTGTATCATTGGCTTCCATTTTACGCAATGAATTTTCAGCGCCAAAAACCATACCCAGCCTCCGGAATTCCCGGTCGTGGTTTAATGCCACGTCACCAACTATTTCGCTAACCCTTCCGGCCGCAGAAAGGGTTTGCAATTCCATTTGCCACAAACGGAATTTTGCATGCAGGAAGCCCTGAACAAAAATTGCATCCAGGTCGTTCTCAGCAAATACATGCGGAACAAGCCTTTCATCAAAGTACACATCAACTTTTCCGGTAAGCGATGGAAATGAAAGGGATGAAGAAATGTCCTGGTTCACGGGATCGGCGTTTTGCCATAATCCATGCTGTGGAGCAAGCAGTTTACCTAATGGTGCAGGAAGTATTGACCTGGTATCCAGGATATAACATACCGCGGCAGTTATTACTGCGAAAAATATAGAAAGGAATATTCGCATATACAGGTTTAAAAACTGTAAATTAATCAAAATATCAATCAGCCATTCATGTTTAAATCAATTACAGCCTGATACGGGGATACCGTTTGCATTATTCAAAGCTATACTTTTGCATGTATGAAAGAGAAATTGAGTGAACACACCCGCAATATCCTTGGATTGAAACTTCCAACTGACCCACGTTGGGTAAACCTGGCAGAGATCCAATTGGAAGATATTTTAACCGATCATGCTTATTGTGAACAGAAAGCGGCAACAACCTGTATCAGCCTTATACAGAAGAATCCGGAAAAAGAGCTGATGGTAGAAGAGTTAAGTCCGATAGTTACGGAGGAATGGGGGCATTTCAGGATGGTATTGGCAGAATTAAAAAAAAGGAAACTTCACCTGGGGCGACAGCGCAAGGAT
>CALKVC010000214.1 GCA_937996595.1 uncultured Chitinophagaceae bacterium | reverse complement strand
GGCCAAACATCATCAGGCTGGGCCACCACCAGCGGTTGATGGCATCCTGGCACATAGCTTTTTGCTCAGGTGTACCCCTGCTGAGCACCAGCAATGTTTCAAAACCCTGGCGTTGGTGAAAGCTTTCTTCTTTACAAATACGCACCATGGCTCTTGCATACGGGCCATAAGAAGTCCGGCACAGCATTACCTGGTTAAGGATCGCAGCACCGTCTACCAGCCAGCCAATGGCACCCATATCTGCCCAGCTTAACGTTGGGTAATTGAATATGGATGAATATTTTGCTTTTCCCGAAAGCAGGTCATCTATCATCTGTTCCCTGCTGCTGCCCAGGGTTTCGGCGGCGGAATACAGGTACAGGCCATGCCCGCCCTCATCCTGCACCTTGGCAATCAGGATAGCCTTGCGTTTTAAAGAAGGCGCCCTTGATATCCAGTTGCCTTCAGGCAGCATTCCCACCACTTCGCTGTGTGCATGCTGGCTTATCTGGCGGATATTTGTTTTCCTGTAAGCATCCGGCATCCAGTCTTTAGGTTCAATCTTTATTTCCTTATCAATTTTCTCATGGAAGATCTTTTCAAGGTCCTGTATCTGCATGGTAATTATTGTTTGGCGTAAAATTACATAAAATAAACTAACAACCGTTAGTTTATTTTATTGTGTTTTTTAATCGGAATCCCTTTTTCGTTTTATGGTTATATTAGAAAAAATAATCCCGGGGAGGCTGCCGGGTTAGCAAATATTCACCTGGAGGGGCCTTCCATGTTGCAATCATTGATATATTCAATAATCCAAAAATTATCCATGAAAACATAAAAATTATCAATTTTTTTTATATTATTGTATTGTATATCAATAATCTATTCAGGTTATTTAAATTAAAACCCTGCCTGGAGAAACCAAACCGGCTTAACCTGTTTAAAAAACTACTCTGTTACAAAGCGGTATATTTCCATCGCATTTGATTATACTGCCGTCAAGCCATTATCCTCCGGAAATCGAAATATTACCTGCTTCCACTGAAATATGTTGATAGATGTTTACCATATATCAAATGCCTTTTCATCAAACTAAACCAAACACATTATGAGTACCAACATTGAAAAGTACGTTATCAGGCACACGGCTGGCAGCAAGAGCAACCAGGTGGAAGAATTCGATTTCAGCAAATCAGTTTTATCAATTGGCCGGGCAGCCGGCAGTGATATACAGTTTGATCCCGAGCGTGATTCCATCGTAAGCAGGGAGCACGGGAAGATTGAGAAGACAAGCGCTGATCCGCTGAAATTTACCATAACGGATAACAATAGCCGAAATGGCATTTATGTAAATAAGAATAAAGTAAACGGGTCTGTACAGCTTGAGCTGGGCGACCAGGTTCAACTGGGAGCGAATGGGCCGGTATTTACCTTTGATATCCATCCGCGCCCGCAGGATATGATGGCTGCCACCCGTGTGGTGGAAGTGCCTTCTTCTATCAAGCCAACAACAATCACCGATATTAACACCGGCGTTTCTGCGGTTGCAGAGCCCGTAAAAACCGGGCTGGGCAAGCAGACCGTAGAACGGATGCTGGTGAATGAAAGAAAAAAATCTACCAATAAGATGGCGCTTATACTGGGTGCATTGGTTATTGTACTGGGAGCACTCGGGTATGTGTTTAAAGACAGGCTTTTTGGTAAGACGGTTATCGTAACGCCACCGGTAGATACCGTGGCTTCCAGGAAAAAAACACCAGAAATGATTGCAAAAGAGAATATGGATAAAGTGGTGCAGATAGAATTCGGCTGGCAATTATTTGATGGTGCCACCAACAATGAATTATGGCACAGATATACCGTTGTAAAAGGCCAGGATGGCCAGGACCGCTACGTAGCCATGTATATACAGAATAGCAGGGGCCAGATTGAACCCTACCTGGATGTGCAAAAGAATGTTCAGATTGGTACACCGGTGGGATTTTCTGGAGCAACGGGATCGGGGTTTGTAGTATCAGAAGACGGATTCATCCTAACCAACAGGCATGTGGCAACCAACTGGAATACCCGATACAGTTTTGCCGATTATGCATTCCCGGGGGTTCTTATTCAGAATGTGGGCGGCAAGCAGGTGATTGCTGAAGGTGTAAGCGTGATGCCGGAGAATGTGTTTGGCTGGGTGCCATCGGAAACAACCATGGTTGGCGGACAAAACGTGGGTGAAGGAGCCGTGAAAGGCAGCAATACTTACATGAATGTTATTTTCGCAAACACGTCGCTGCGCAGGCCCGTTCAGTCCCAGACCCCGTCTGATAACCACGACGTAGCCATGATAAAAGTAGAGCTTCCGGAATCGTTGTCGAAAGTGATGATGAAGGATAATTATGACGAAGTGAAGCCCGGGCAAACCGTTACTGTGATGGGATATCCGGGGGTTGCGCCTGATATGTTTATCGTCCGTAAGTCAAACGATCCGTTTAAACCAAACAGCCAGTTCAGTTCTGTTCCCACGCCAACAGTAACTACCGGCAATATCGGGAGGATCATTCCGGCTTCATCTGACAAGAACCTTACATACAGCACATTTGGAGATTCATACCAGTTAACAATAAATGCAACAGGGTCTGGTAACAGCGGCGGACCAATGTTTGACGATGAAGGAAATGTTATCGGTATCTATTATGCAGGAAAGTCAGATCCACGTGGCACCCAGATTTCTTTTGCCATACCTATCAAATACGGGCTTGAACTGATGGGCAGGAAGAAAGTGACCAATTAACCGGTTGGCGAATGAATTGATTTTTCGCGTACATAACTGTTTAAAATGAGCGCTTCGAATGAACAGGTGAAAGAAGTTGCCGGGTACCGCCTGGCAGAACGCCTAGGTTCGGGCGGAATGGGGGATGTGTTTAAGGCATTTAACCCTACCCTTAACCGTTATGCGGCCGTTAAGATTCTGAATGATGCCGTTTTTGCCGAAAGGTTCAGGAATGAAGCACATATTCAGTCAACGGTTTCGCATCCAAACATCGCAAGGCTTTATGAGTATACAAACATAGGCGACAAGCTTTGTATCGTGATGGAATACGTGGAAGGGGAATGCCTGGACGTTATCCGCAGGCGGAGGGGAAAATTATCAAGTGCAGAAACAGAAAATATTGTCAGGCAGATTGTTTCAGCCCTGTCGTACCTGCATAGCAGGGAAATCATGCACCGTGATATTAAGCCGCAGAATTTTAAAGTGCAGCCAGACGGTACTGTTAAGATGCTGGATTTTGGTATTGCGAAAAACAAAAATTCACCCAAACTCACCCAGGCCGGTTTTGTGGTTGGCACCATGGATTACCTGGCGCCTGAACAGTTTAACCAGCAGGCCGAATTAAAATCTGATGTTTGGGCGCTGGCTGTGATGGCCTATGAACTGGTTACCGGTTATATGCCGTTTGAATCTTCCAATGCAGTTGCCCTTCAGGCGAGTATCTGCAAAGGGAATTATACAGATCCGGCCATATTGAGTCCGGACATTTCCCACAAACTGTCAATGCTCATTGAACGAAGCCTGAAAGTGAACCCGGCTAACCGTATTTCGGCAACCGGGCTGGAAGATTTGCTGGGAAAGCCCGGGCATTTTGTGCGCAGGAAGCTCGTATTATCAAACAAAGGATTACTGATTGCAGGCAGTGTTGCGCTGTTAATATTAATTGTATTTCTTGTTTTGAACAACAGCAGCAAAGAACCGGTTGAACCCGGTACCGCAGATAAAGCAGCGGATACGCAGGTAACGGGGCAGGCAAACAAATCTGTACTGATAAATACACCCGGCATTGATCATGCAGAGATCATTACATCCGAAGGGGAAAGAAAAAAACTGCCTTACACAGTAACGGGTAATGAAGGAGACCGGTTTGAATTTATCATTCAGGCTGATGGATACAAGGATAAAAAAATAGAAGTGCAGATATCGCCGCGTAGAAGTTCTTTTGAATATAATCTTGAAAAATCAAATCAATAAGAGATGTTCTGGAAGAAAAAAAGAAAGCCTGACAATGCGGAGCATCATCCCGGTGAAGGCGATGGCAATTCCGTACCGGTTGATATAAATGTTGTCATAAAGACCGACCTGGGTAACGTACGTACCAACAATGAAGATGCTGCATCCTTTATCAGGAAGCAGGATGCCAATGTGTTGCGCACCAAAGGATACCTGATGATGGTGGCCGATGGAATGGGCGGGCATAATGCCGGTGAAGTTGCCAGCAGGCTGGCCATAGATACCATCAATGAAACCTATTTCAGCAACACATCGGAAAAGAACAGGGAGAAATTGCTGGCGGCTGCTTTCCAGGCAGCCAATAAAAAGATTTTTGAGCAGTCTTCTTCCAATGAAAATTACCGCGGAATGGGAACCACCTGCACTGCCCTTGTGCTGGTAGCCGGAAATATTTATTTTGCCCATGCAGGCGACAGCCGGGCATACCTGTATAAGGACGGGAAAATACACCGGATAACGGAAGACCATACCTATGTACAGGAACTCGTGAACAACGGCAATATCAGCAGCGAGGAAGCAGATACCCATCCGCAGCGGAACATACTTACCAATGCCATGGGAACAAAACCGACCATGCGTGTGGATACCGGCGTTTACCCGCAACCGTTTGAATCTGATGACCGGCTGATGATCTGTTCCGATGGCCTGTATGATTACCTTACTGATGCCGAAATTGGAGCGGTAATGGGAAAAGGATCATTGCAGGATGCGGCAGACCATTTTATACAGGAAGCGAAAAGAAGGGGCGGAAAAGATAATATTACCGTTGTTATGGCCGAATTTGCAACAAGAAACGGGGCTTCTTCGGGCATAAAAGAGACGAGGGAAGCCGGCATACCGGTGATTACCAGGGATGCGGAGATTCCCGAAACATAAATAAACCTGAGCATGATAGGAGAAAAAATACATAGCTATGAGATAAACGCCCATCTTGGCCAGGGCGGAATGGGTAATGTTTACCGTGCTACGGATACAATGCTGGGCAGGGAAGTGGCTCTAAAAATGCTGCATCCGCAGCTAACCGTTCAGCCGCAGTTTTTAGAAAGGTTCAGAAAGGAAGCCCGGGTACTGGCCCAGTTGCTGCACCCTAACATTGCTGTTATTTATAACTTCATTGAACAGGGAGGCAACCATTTTATGGTAATGGAATATGTGGAAGGCACCAGCCTGGATGAGCTGCTTAAAAAATACCGAACCCTTCCTGCCCGGTTTGTGGTGCCTGTTTTCATCCAGGCGCTGGAAGGCCTTCAGCATGCACACCGGAAACATATATTTCACCGCGATATAAAACCGTCGAACCTGATGATTACACCCGACGGCACGCTGAAGCTGATGGATTTTGGCATTGCAAAAGTGGCGGGTGAACAGAAGATGACGCAGGTAAACAAGATTGTGGGAACCATTGAATTCATGGCGCCCGAACTGATTGAGGGAAAAGATGCATCCATTGCGTCCGACATTTATTCCATGGGGGCTACCTTGTATGAACTCGTTTCCGGGAAACTGCCTTTTGAAAGCGATACCGACTTCAACCTTATGCAGGCCATATTAAAGAAGAAGCCGGTGGCGCCGGAAAAGATGAATGATGCCGTTCCTAAAAAGCTGAGTGATATCATCCTGAAAGCGATGGATAAGAACCCGGCGGGCCGTTACCCGGATGCAAGGTCATTTCAGCAGGCGCTGATCGATGCATTTCCGGCTTACCGCGAAATAAATATGAATGCGTTGCAACCGGCAACGATGGTATCTTACGGTACATCCGTATCCGGTGCCGAAACCAGGCCAAACCAGGATATGTATGCCGGTGATTCGATGGAAACCCGGGTGGAGCATACGGCCGTTTCCGGATTGAATAACTGGAAGGAAAAGATAGACGATTTTTTGTCGAGCAAAAAAAACAAAGCGCTACTTGCCATTTTGCTGTTGTTCCTGGTTGTTGCCGTTATTTTCCTTACCAGGAGCGGACAGGATAGTAAAAAAGATATTGTTGCCGGCCAGGATGTAACCAAACCTGTTGATAATGTCCCGGGTGGCGGTGCTACACCGGAAACAACCGGCCCGCAGGTGGTGAATGAAACACCGGTAGAAGAAATCGTTACTCCCGTACCGTTAGTAATCCCTGAACCGGGCAAAGAAGAAAACAGGCAGCCAAAAGAAAAAGAGGAAAAGCCATCCCGTAAAAAAGTTGCAGAAACGGTAAAACCGGCAGATCCCGAACCCGTCGTAAAGCCGGCACCCAAACAGGAAGAAAAAAAGGATGTTACCATAAACAGCCCGCGGGTTGAAGTGAGTTTGATATTGCGCACATCCCCGGATATGAACCAGAAGCAGAAACAGGCTCAGCGTGTAACCTTTACTGTTAGCAGACCTGTCGTTTACAATGGCGTAACCATCATCAACCAGGGAGCCGTAGCTACCGGAAGCCTTACCATCGGCCGGGTGATTACCGACATTGAGATCAATAACGTGGAAGCATCCAATGGCAGGCAGATACCATTGAAATCGGCGAAAGCGCATGGAAAACGGGCGGATGTGGAATCAGACAGGAGCTATACCGCATTCCTCATACCCGGAACAAGGATCAGTTTTTAGGACAGGTCTTTTACGTGCCGCTTATTTGATATCAAAGTCAACAACCAGTTTTTCCGACCTGGGATGGCTCTGGCAGGTGAGGATGAAGCCCTGTTCAATTTCTTCTTTCTCCAATGCATAGTTGATATCCATATTTACTTTCCCTTCCACCAGTTTGGCCCTGCAGGTAGCGCATACACCGCCTTTGCAGGCATAAGGAAGGTCGGCGCCCTGTTGCAAAGCTGCATCCAGCAGGCTGCTGCTGTTATATCCCAGCCTGAAATCGATACTCCTGCCATCCAGCTTGATGGTTACTTCGCTGGCAGGGCCGGTATTTTCTTCAGTAAGATTTGTGGATGAAACGGCTTTATTCTGTCCGGGTGAAGTAAACAGTTCAAAATGGATATTTTCTTCTTTAATGCCAAGTTGCTTAAAATAGTTGCTGCTGGAAAAAACCATTTCTTCCGGGCCGCATAAATAGATTTCATCAAAACTGCTGTACGGAACAAGTTTTGACAGCAAATCAAGTTTTTGATTTGTGATCCTTCCAAAAAATATATCCGTGTCGGTTTTTTCCCTGCTCAGTATATTGATGAAATTGAACCGCTCCATGTATTTGTTCTTTAACCCTTCCAGTTCTTCAAAAAAGATGATGGAATGGCGGTCCCTGTTACCATAGATAAGCGTGAAGCTGCTTTGGGGCTGGGTATTCAGGCTGTGTTTGATGATGGAAAGCACCGGGGTGATACCGCTTCCTGCAGCAATGGCAAGAAAAGCGGCTTTCTTTTCAGGATGCAATTTTGCATTGAATTTACCGGTTGGAGGCAATACCTCCAGGGTGTCGCCGGTTTTTAGTACATCATTGGCAAAAGTGGAGAACAAGCCTCCATTCAGTTTTTTTACGGCCACCCTCAGTTCATTTTCATACGGTGCCGTGCATACGGAATATGAACGCCTGATTTCTGCTCCGCCGATATCTGTTTTTATGGTAATATTCTGGCCTTCCCTGAATGCAAATACCGGTGCCAGCGTTTCCGGTATGTTGAAACTGATAGAAACGCAATCAGCCGTTTCTTTTCTGATGTGCTTTACGGTTAAAGGGTGAAAATGTACTGCCATTGTTATTTGATTAATCCTTTTAATAAATGTGTAACCATATCATTTTCCAGTTCGTAAACGGGAACGCTTTTCTTATGCCTTTGCCAGAATTCAAGTCCGCGTACTGCTGACAGTATGATGAGTACAGCTACATGCGGGTTTATTTTTTTTAATTCGCCGGAACAAATACCGTCATTCACTATGCCGGCCAGTCGTACTTCATAGGCTTTACGCTGATTAAGGAATTCACCCAGGAAGGGTTCTTCCAGTTGTTTCCATTCCCGGTTGGCAACATAAACCATATCAAATGCTTCCAGCATCATATGAATGTGAAAACGGATGATGGTTTCCAGTTTTTCTATGGAATTACCCGGTTTGGTTTCTGTCATGTTCAGGTGGTTAGTGAAATCATCTGCAACCCGGAAACAGATGCCTTGCAGTATTTCACGTTTGGCACCAATATGATTATACAGGCTGGACGCTTCAACACCCAGCGAATCGGCCAGTTCACGCATCGTGCTGGCGGCATACCCTTTTTTCCTGAACAGCGATGCCCCTTTTTGAATAATCACATCTTTTTTTGTACCGTTCTTTGCTGCCCTGATCTTTGACATATTCAACTTTACACAAAACTAACGCTTATTAGTTTTTTTCTGAAGGTTTTTTCTTTAAATGCATATAATGGTTAGAAATGGTTTGTTCGGGGCAAAGCAGGTGAAAAATACATGACAAAAAAAATACATATTTATTTCGTTACCCGATTTGAAGAGTGAAAGGTAATACAGCAGAATGTTTCATGCGATATGTAACTGTAACCGGTATACTGTAACTGGTATAATTGATTGCTGGTAAATAAAAAGCGAAAAAAAATTTTTTTTCAATTTGCCGATAAATAACAGGGAAAAAATTATAATATTTAAAAAAAAGCGTTAATTTTACGTCCTGCTTGTTAACAGACCTCTCCAATCTTATCCTTTACAAAAGCCCGTCAGGGAAATGCATATCCGGCAAAGAATAATCAACAATCAATAATCTATTATCAGTACGTAATTATAATCGCCTCAAACGTTTTTTCTTGTGGTTTCAGAGGTAAGCAAGGCCGGTGATTTTTATCACTGGCCATTTTTTTTCTAGTCCAGCGAACGGTTTAAAAAATCAACCAGTGGTTTCATGGCTTTGAAAACGTTCAGTATTTCTTTTTCAAACCCTTCGCTTGCTGTTTCTTTATCAGTAAAAGGCTTGCTTACAATAAAACTTTTTAGCCTGATGTATTCAATGGCCGGGTTATCGGTGTTGTATCCTTTTGGTGGCCGTTGCAGCATATTGCTTGTATCAGGGCCTTTGGGAAAATATTTTTTAAAACCGGGTGCACTCAACAGTTTGCTGAATTCTTTCAGGTTGTAATCTATTTCCTGCCTGATATTTGTAAGTGTAGCAGGCTCAGGCATCCAGATACCGCCGGCAATAAAACTGGCCCCGGGTTCAATATGCAAATAATATCCCGCACCGGCCCCTTTTTTCCCATCCTTGTTGAAATAACCCGCCATGTTCGTTTTGTAAGGCCGCTTGTCTTTACTGAAACGCACATCCCGGTTTATCCTGAAAATGCAATTCTTTGCTTCAAGCGCAGCTATGCCCTGGTCGAATTTTCCGATGCCGCGAATGATATCAGAAATGAAATTGCTGAATTCTGATTTTGCTTTTTCATATTGTTGCCTGTTGGCATCAAACCAGGCTTTGTTATTATTCTTGCTTAATGCTTTAAGGAATGATGGAATGGAATTACTGAGCATAATTTTTTTAAGCAATATACGGAAAACAAAAAAGGAACCTGTTTATGGTTCCTTTTAATGAAATGCTATTGATTAGATTAAATATGTTTTTTCTATTTTATCCTGCCCCAGTTTTCACCGCTCTTTATCCGGTACAAAGTCATTTCACTTACACCATATTTATCGGCCATTTGCTTGTATGTAAGCTTGCGTTTGGGGTTATTGATACTGTCCTTTATCATTTTAACCTGAGCTGCGGTTAGCTTCAGGCCTACGGTTCGGTTAGCCTGGCGTTTTTTGTATGCTATTTTCTGCGGACTGTTTTGCTGGTGATCGCTCACTTCTTCCAAAGTGGCCCATTTAAGGTTCTTGGCGTTGTTGTCAGATTTTTTGTGATTCACATGAATCACAAATTTGCTCTTGGGTGATTTTTTCTTACAAAAAAGTTTGGCCACTTCCCTGTGAATGTAAATGGTTCCGTTGCCATTTTCCACGTGCAGGTTTAATGTTTTGTAGCCGGATGTAAGCGATCCGTTCAACAACTTACCATCTGTAGCAATGTCTTTGCTGTAACTCGCAGCACGTCCTGTATTGGATACTGCGTATTTTTTTCGTAATTGTTTGTGTCCGGTAAATTGCATTTGTTTCCAAATTTCTCCGGGAATTTTTTTTATCATCACAACACGATTTTTTGGGTGATGTGCAGCATTTTGAACATCTGCACAATTTAATTTCTACATGCTAAAGTTAAATATAATAAAAAATATCACTAAGTTGGTATCATTTTTAAAAAATCTTCTTCATTAATTATTTTTATGGCCGGAATCTTCTTTGCTTTTTCCAGTTTACTACCGGCATCTTCACCAACTACAAGGTAATTCAATTTACTGCTAACTCCGCTTACAATTTTTCCACCATTGGCCTCAACCCGTTCTTCGGCTTTACTTCGGGTAAGCATGGTTAGCGTTCCGGTAAATAAGAATGTTTGCCCTGCCAGGTTACCGGAAGCCTGTATATGCTTATCCTGTTTCATTTTCAACCCCAGCTTTTCCAGTTTTTCCAGCATCTGCAGGTTGTCTTTATTGTGAAAAAACTGGTAAATGCTGCCGGCAACCTTTACACCTACGTCTTCCAGTTCCTGCAGTTGTTCTATGCTGTATGCGGCCAGTTCAAATATGCCGGAAACAGATTGCGCCAGTGTTTTGGCAGTTGTTTCGCCCACATACCTTATTCCAAGTGCATAAATAAGCCTGTGCAGCGGCTGGGCTTTGCTCTTTTCAATGGCCTGCTGCAGGTTGGTTACCGATTTCTCTCCAAAACCTTCCAGGCTCCTGATATTTTCAAAATCCAGGGTATAAACACCGGGAATGTCATTTAATAACCCGAGTTCAAAAAACTTGCGGACATTGGCCTCGCCAAAACTTCGTATATCCATGGCATCTTTGCTTACAAAATGCACAATCCGTTCTACCACCTGGGCTTTGCAGTTAATATTAACACAGCGCCATACGGCTTCGTCTTCGGGTTTAAACAATTTGTCGCCGCAAACCGGGCATTTTTCCGGAAAAACAATCTCCTTTTCATCCCCTTTCCTGGATTCCTGAATGGACCTTACAATTTGAGGGATCACATCACCGCTTCTTTCAATTAAAATGCTGTCGCCCAGTTTAAGGTCTTTATCCTTTATATAATCTTCATTATGTATGGATATGCTGCTTACCGTTACACCGCCCACCTGCACCGGTTCAATTTTGGCAACGGGTGTTACGGCGCCGGTACGGCCAACCTGGTAACTTACCGCCAGCAGTTTGCTGGTAGCCTGCCTGGCTTTGAATTTATAAGCGATGGCCCACCGGGGATGATGCGAGGTCATGCCCAGCCTGTCCTGCAATTCCATATCATTCACTTTTATCACCATCCCGTCTATTTCATATGGCAAAGCATCCCTTTGGGTTTCAAATTCATTCACATGTTCTATAACTGCGTCTATGCCTTTTACAACTTTCAGTTCTTTTTGGGGGCTTCTGAAACCCAGGTCCCATAACATTTGCAGCATGCCGGCATGTGTTGCAGGCACATTATTTCCGTTTCCCGTTACGGTGAAATAACTAACATGGTACAGAAAGGCTTCCAGGTTGCGTTTACCCACCACTGTTGTGTCTTTAATCCGGAGGCTTCCGGCCGCCGCATTACGCGGATTGGCCAGGGGCGGAATGCCCTCTTCAATAAGCGACTCGTTGTATTTTCCGAAATTATGCTTGTTCATCAGCACTTCGCCCCTGATCTCCGCCTGCAGGATACCGTATTGGCTGAACGGCGCAAAAAGGGGTACCGACCTGATCGTTTTAATATTCGGTGTAATATCATCGCCGGTTTCACCATCTCCCCGGGTTGCTCCGCGGGCTAACCGGTCAGATTCATACAGCAATGATATGCTGGCGCCGTCAAATTTGGGTTCCACACAATATTCAATCTGGGGCAATCCCGAAAGTTCCCTGGCTTTCCGGTCCCAGTCACGCAGGTCTTCTGCCTGGTATGAATTTTCCAATGACAGCATGGGAACCAGGTGCTGCACTTTTGGGAAATCCCTGATAAGCCCCGCACCTACCCGTTGTGTAGGTGAATCTTTGCTGATGTATTCGGGGTGTTTTTTTTCAAATGAATCCAGGAGTTTATACAGGGAATCAAATTCATAATCGCTGATAAGCGGTTCATTTAAAACATAATACCGGTATTCGTGAAAGCGGATCGTGTTGCGGAGTTCTTCAATGCCCGCTTTTGTTTTTTCCTCAATATGTTTATCATGGAGCGATGAAAGCCAGTCCGATGTAAGCTTATTGAATTCTGAAACCTGCTGCTGGTTATACATAAATGCTTGTATACGGTAAAGGTAAAAAATATGGGTTGAGTAACCTCTATGCCTGTTGAAATTAGTGCCGCTTATTAACAACAGCGATGCCATTTACCACCCTAAACGCATGAGCTATTTTATCCTGATCTGCCTGAGGTGTTTTTGCAGTACAAATTTCAATTGCCGCTTAACGATCGCACCCATCGTGTTGCATTTGGAAAAATAAGTTGTGTTGAAATGGGCGTTCAGTTCCTCCCTGAGCATCTTTATCTTGTAGCTTTCCGACAATTCATCTTTCGACATGATGCTTAGCAGTTCCACCAGTTGTTTACGCCCGGCAATAACGCGGTTAGCCATGGCCGTTTGCTCTTCGGTCTGGTATTGTTCTATCACATCTTTACTCAGTGTTTTAAGCACCAGGTCAACATACTCAAAATTTTCCTTGTAAAACTGCGGAAGATACAGGTTCTTCCTGCCTTCATACGATTGCTGGTCGAAATCGATAGCCCGGATGCGGTATTGGTAATCTTCTATATCCGGGGTTATATCAATAACAAAATTGTAACTGCGCATATCGCCCAGCAGCCTGGCAAAACAACGTTCATTGAATTTTACAAACTCTTTGGCAATCCGGATCTTGTTTGTTTCTGGCTGGTTGAGGTAATCTTCCAGGAACACATCTCCGGGAATGCCCGGAATATGTTCTTCCACCAGTGTTTTTTTATGGTAGAGGAATGTGATCCGGTTGGGGCTAAGCAGGTGTTCCAGCTCCAGCCCGTAAATGCGGGATGCATCGGCTGCCTTTATATAATAATGGTCGTAATTGTCATTGATGCGGTTGATGATCCTTATCCTGAACGGCACGCTGTTGCCGAATTCGCAGAAATCTATCCGCTCCACATCCAGGTGTTTGGTAAAACTGTAATTACCCTCTGTCTTTAAAGCGGCGTAAGTCTTGATAAGCCCTTCTTTCAGGTATTCCATTTCACGGAGGTCGTACACGGCGGTTTCCCAGTGAGTGAGCTTACCCTTTTTATTTCTCAATGATGTGGAATGACGGTAGTTGAGCAGGTCTTTATAAATGACCGGCAGTTCTATGTCGCGCCCGTAACGCCTCAGGTAATCCTGCAGCCTGTCACTTACCGGGAACAGGTCTTTTTTCATCAGCGGCCTGTCGGAGTCATTGCTGATTTTCGCATTGATGATCTTATCGAACTGCATACGGTAAAGATACGGTTGAAAACGGTCTGTTTACCAGGAGAAGAAGTAACCGTGTAACGGCTTATTTTATACTAATTTTGAACAACAACCCGTAAGTATGCAATCAAAAAACCTGTTACCAGTTTTAGCCTTTGTTGTTTTTTTATGTTCCTGTGCCGGCAAACTTCCGGCAGACCTCATCATTCACCATGCCAGCATATATACGGTTGACAGCGCGTTCAGTATGGCTGAAGCCATGGCCGTAAAAGACGGAAAAGTGGTTGAAACGGGAAGCAATAAAATGATCCTGGATAAATACCGGTCAGATGCTATGATAGATGCGGGAGGCAAAGCGGTTTTTCCGGGATTCATTGATGCACATTGCCATTTTACGGGGTTTGCAACGGATATGTGGAAGTGCGACCTGACGGGCACCGAATCGTTTTCCGAGATCATTGAGAAGGTGCAGTCT
>CALKVC010000213.1 GCA_937996595.1 uncultured Chitinophagaceae bacterium | reverse complement strand
ATTTCGGGGCTCTTTTTTTGTTTCTTTTTTGGAGAAGCAAAAAAGAAAAATAACTTATTATTAGAATTATTTCTAAAATTCACTGATGTTCTTAATTATTTTAATAGCATAACGCGTTATATAATATCAAGCAGTTATATAACCTGGAATAAAAACGCATTTTCAATCAACAACAGACCAAAACGAAGCAAACATGAACACACTAAAAACCAATGACTACCTGGTGTTTCTATTTTATTTCATCATAGTGGCCGGGTATGGTTATTGGGTGTACCGGAAGAAAAATAAACAATCCACGTCAGCGTCGCATGATTATTTTCTGGCTGAAGGCTCACTCACCTGGTGGGCGATCGGTGCTTCACTCATTGCTTCCAACATATCTGCCGAACAGTTCATCGGCATGAGCGGCAGCGGATTCAAAATGGGGCTGGCCATTTCAGCCTATGAATGGATGGCTGCAGCCACATTGATCATTGTGGCCATTTTCTTTATTCCGGTGTACCTAAAGAATAAGATCTATACCATGCCGCAATTCCTCAACCAGCGCTACAACGGCACGGTTGCCATGATCATGGCTGTGTTCTGGCTGATGCTATATGTGGTGGTTAACCTGATGTCGATCCTGTACCTGGGCGCACTGGCCATTCACGGCATATCCGGCCTGAATATACATTTATGTATCGGCTTACTATCGGTATTTGCCATCATCATCACCTTAGGTGGCATGAAAGTGATCGGCTACACCGATGTGATACAGGTTTTTTTCCTGGTGCTGGGCGGACTGGTTGCCACATACATTGCCTTAAACCTGGTTGCAGAAAAATCGGGACAGCAAGGGCTGCTCAACGGATTCAACATACTTACCACAGAAGCGAATGATCATTTTCATATGATTTTTGATAAGGAAAATGAAAATTACATGGACCTGCCGGGACTATCGGTACTGCTTGGGGGCTTATGGATCGCCAACCTCAATTACTGGGGCTGTAACCAGTATATCACGCAACGGGCCCTGGGCGCCGACCTGCCTACGGCCAGGAAAGGGTTACTGTTTGCCGCTTTCCTAAAACTACTGATGCCGGTGATTGTTGTGCTCCCGGGCATAGCTGCATTTGTGCTATACCAGAAAGGCATGTTTCAAACTGAGATGCTGGACAGCAAAGGAATCGTGGATGTAAATAAAGCATACCCTTCGCTGCTTAACCTGCTGCCAACCGGCTTGAAAGGGCTTGCGTTTGCAGCATTAACAGCAGCCATCGTAGCATCACTGGCAGGAAAAGCCAACAGCATCGCCACCATCTTTTCACTGGATGTTTATAAGAAAGCAATTAATAAAAACGCAGACGACCGGAAACTGGTGAGTGTTGGTAAACTGGCGGTTGTCATTTCCATGTTACTCGCCATCCTGCTATCGGTATTGCTTGGCGAAAAACTGATGGGCGAGGGAAAACAGGGTTTTCAATATATACAGGAATATACCGGTTTGGTTTCACCGGGTATTTTCGCCATGTTCATCCTTGGCTTTTTCTGGAGAAAGACAACATCCAATGCCGCCCTGTTTGCCATCATCGGCGGGTTCCTGCTGTCCGTCTTCTTCAAATTCCTCCCTGTTATGACAGACTTGTCATTTCTTTACCAGGTTGGTTTTTCCAAAGCGAATGCCCTGGGCGTTTTTGAAATTCCGTTCATGGACAGGATGGCCATCGTATTTATCATCTGCATCATGGGTATGGCTGCCATCAGCCTGTATGAAAACAGGAAAGGATTAAAACCACACGGGCTGGAAGTAGATGCTTCCATGTTCAAAGTAAGTACGTCGTTTGCCGTTTGGTCATTGATTGCATGTGGCATTTTGGCGGCTTTGTATACAATTTTCTGGTAATTGAATACTTGGTTATGAAATCTACTATTGATTAGTTAAATAAGACTTGTAATTACCATACAATTAGATTTTGTACCTTTTTGCTTGCCCAAAAAGGTACGCCAAAAAAGGCACCCGCAATCGATATACAGCCCGATTGCGGGAAGGAGCTTTAATCAGCTTCAGTTCTTCGGTAGCATCAACATAAGTAATTCTATTCTTAGAACTGAATTTTTAAACGGTTAATGTAACATTCTTATACCTAAAAAAGGTATTTTAATAGCACAACACGTTAATGGTTAGAAAGTTTTGCTGCCGTTTGGCTGAAACGTATACCGGAAACCGTAATAACGCTGCAGGCTAAGCTTGTCATTATCCGGTGCGGTTGCAGCCGGTGTGATTCCCTTTTTGTAATAGTTTATTATTTCCAGTTTGGCATATTTGCCGGTGGCTGTACGTATCATGATAACACGGCCTGGTAATGCGGTAACCAGGTTTGTGGCTCCGTCATAATTATACCAGCCTTTGCCAGATCCGGTCCTGATGGCATACAGCGGTGCGGTATCTGTATAGAAGGTGGAATCGGCAGGTACTGATGCCGTTGCATCAAAAGTGCCTATCAGTACGAATGCACCTCCAAGGCCCGGCCCGCTTGTTCCTGCATTGGTAATGATGGTTGTTCCCCTGAAGGCGATGTCCCACTTATTGGTGGCAGAATCTGATGAAGGAACAAGTGCATTGTTTTCTATGCTAAAGAAACTGAATTTGTTGGCACCGTATGGCTGGCCCACGGGCGTTAAACCGATGATGGTATCGGCAATCAGGTTTTGAACCGTTGTGATATTTCCTTCTGTAAACACTTTGAATGTGCCGTCGTTTGTTTTATCAATGGCAACATCAGCATCATCTTTTTTGCATGAAGAGAAAAGTAATATGGCTGCTGCAAATAATCCGGTTAAGGTCATGTTCATCTTTTTCATCAGTTTAGTTTTTATTTTTTGTTGATTTATTATTAATGAATGAATATCCGATTGTAATAAAGTATGTTCGTCCTGGTGCATTGGGCAGGTTGTTTACATCAACATGGTTCAGGATGTTGTCGGCACCTGCCTGGATGCGGAAACCATATGGCAGGCTGCTGCCGATACTGCTACCCAGTTGTACAAATCCTTCGGCAAACTCATCCTGTTTATTGTAGATCCCATTGCCGTCTTTATCAAAAACAACCCATTTGCTGCGGTATGCTGCCCGTATATTGGCAAACCATTTTTGGCTGGCAGGTTCATAGGAAAGTTTACATGTGGCCATATGCGGGCTGCGGTTTGGCAAACCCAGGTAATCTTTCTTTTTAAGCAGTACACTGAAATTATTCTCATCACGTGTATAATAGTAGTTGCCTTCTTTCAGCCTGTTCAGTTCATCCTTATCGGCTGTTTGCAGGTATTGGTAACCGGCATTCAGTATAAAGGAATTGGTTATTACATACCTGATATTGGTTTCAATACCCTGTGTAAATGCCCGTTGAATATTCACGTAACTGAAAATCTGTGTATTGTCCTGCCTGGTGGCTACCAGCCTGGCTTCAATCAGGTCTTTGATATCGTTCCTGAAAACATTCACCTGCCATTGGAGTTTCCGTGTCGGGAAAAAGGTGAACCCGGCATTGAATCCGTTTGAGTATTCCGGTTTCAGGGCCTGCAGCCTGCTGTAATCGGCTTCAAATTGCCTGATCAGCCCGGCATTATCCATCAGTTGAATGATACGTTGTGCTTCCAGTGCTCCAAAAACCGAGTAGCTGCCGGCACTGGTGTTGGTAAAGTTGAGGTAAAGCTGCCTGAAATCGGGAGCTTTGAAACCCCTGCCATAGGAAGCCTGGAAACTTAGTCTGTTATTTACCGTTAGTTTACCGGCAATCTTGGGGCTGAAGGCAGAAGCATACAATTTATTGTCATCATAGCGGAAGCCTCCGATGAATGTTAGGTTTTTCAGCGCCTGCCATTCGGCCTGGATGAAACCGTATGACACTTCATTTTCCTTGCGGCTGTCCTTGCTGTCATACCTGGTTGAGTTTACAAACTCTTTTATATAGCCGATACCGCCTACAAATGAAAGGCGCTTGCTGAGGCTGTAATCCGTCTGGTTTTCTGCCCGGTAAAACCGCTGGAGGAAATAATCATCATATCCCTGCCCAACTGAAGTAGACAGTTTCTGGGAACCTTCAAACCTGTTGGCGTATAAACGCAATTGTGTTTTAAACTTACTGGAAAAAATATGGGTAAGGGTGGGCGTTATGTTCAGATCTTTGTTTATTTCCCTGCCATATGAATAGGTAACCTGCCCGTTATTTGATACCGCCAGTTCATTTTTGATGTGTTCGTAATTATACCTGAGTGACAGGTTTAAGCTTGTTTTATTGCTGAAAGGGTAATTTATATTCAGGTGCGGCGTGGTTCTGTTTACCGGTAATTTGGAACGTTCCACACTGTAAGGGCGGATGCTGTATCCATCTGTGTTATACTGGTTAAGAAATGCGCTGAACCCGGCTTTACCGATCCTTCCGGCTGCCGTTATATTTGCATCCAGGCTGTTGTAGGTGCCGTACCGGGCCGACAGGTTTAATTTTTTATCATACGATTTATCGGTAATAATATTAATTACGCCGGCAAGGGCTTCAGAGCCGTATAAGCTGGAAGAAGGGCCTTTAACGATTTCAATTTTTTTGATATTGCCTGTTGTCACCCGGTTCAGGTCCAGTACACCGGAAGTTCTGCCGGTGAGTGGTTCTCCGTCAACCAGTATGAGGGTGTAATCCGGATTCAATCCCTGCATCTGAACCCCCACACCAAAACCGCTGGTAAGAAATAAGCCCGGTTGTTCCTGCAAGATATCTTTTAACCTGAGTGAACCGGCCTGCTGGATGTTCTTTTGAGAAATGATGCTTACAGGTACGGCTACATTGCCAAGTTTGCGTTCATTACGGGTAGCGGTTACCACCACTTCACTTAGCTCTTTGCTGAATAAGCTGTCTTTGAATGGCTTTAACTGTGCAGTTATACGTAAAACCGGTAAACAGCAGCAGCCTATAATGATTAATTTTTTCAATACAGTTGATTATGGGTGCAAAGATGTTTTGCCCGAATGTTTTAATTATCATGGAAATGTCATGATGTATGATGATTTGTATAATTCCGGTTTTTTTACAAAGCGGTGACAGATGAACGTTATTCAATCATATCATTGTATGACGGGAATCAATGTTGCAGTAAGGAATTTTTTTACAGGTGCCGGTTTTATAGCAGCATGTAATGGTAACGGTTAGCCATACTGTATTTTAATGTAGGGAAATTCCGGCTATGGTTACCTTAACAGCAGCTCACAGGGTTTTATGCCTGTATGTTTCTTAAAGGCGGTACTGAAATGGGAAATGGAGGAGTAGCCCAGCAGCATGGATACTTCGGTAACACTGAGGCCCTTATCATATAAGAGGTATTTGGCGTGTTCCATGCGCTGCCCCTGGTAAAAATCGAAGATGGTGGTGCCGAAAATTTCCTTGAACCCCTTTTTCAGGTAGCATTCATTGATGGCAACCTTGCGGCTGAGCGCTTTGATGGTGATGGGCTCACCGATATGTTTCAGCAGAATCTCCCTGGCCATGATGATCTTTTCACGATCAGCTTCGTTTGCCAGGAACTTGCAGGCAAATGCCGTTTCGGTCTTTTCGCCCAGCATGCAGTCCATACTGTATAACAAAAGGATCTGCGTTTGTGCATTGATGAAGATATTTTCCAGGGTATCGGTATAAGTATGGTTCAATAGGGCCTCAATAGCCATCCTGGTTTTTCCGCACAGGGGAAGTGCTTTGGAAAAAGACGATTTATGGCGGAACGACAAAACATTATCGGTAAGGCTGTAAGGCGTCTTGTTGGCTTTGGCAAACTGGTGCAGGTAAGCAGGTGAAAAACTGAAACTGAGTACATCCACACTGTCTATTTTTTCAATACAGCCCTTTGAAGTGTTCAGGCTGCAATAATCACATTCTGCCTGTTTTTTGCGGCAATATACGTTACCACTTACACAGAAACGCAGTTCCAGGGAATGTTCGTTTTCGTCATTTTTTGCATAATTATACTGCAAAATGCCAGTGTCGTCCACATTCCATTGCGGTTGTTTACGATACCGCCTGATGGCATATTTAACTGATCCCGGAATATGACGCACCACATCCTGAAGTACTTCCATCTCTTCCAGTAAAACCGGTTGCTGGTTGGATATAGTTAATATGTCAGTAATATGATCCATTGAAAAATTTCGATGCAAATATAGTAAAGATTACCGAATAAGTTATGAACAATTTGTGGATATCATGGTTTTGAAAAATGGCAGTAAATACAGCGTTCCCGCGCCTCAAAATAAACCATATTTTATCGTATAAAACCCTTGATTTTTGTTAACTTTGCCCGAATAATCAGGCCGGTTATTTTGATGCCGGAAAACAAGTGGCATCCGGCCGGTTTTCCTGAAAAAAAATGTTCGGGTAATGGTTGCCGGTTCATGTGTTTAATCAGCCGGCAAATAAAAATTTATTAATCAAATAAGGAGATTTTTTTAGTTTATGAGTACAGCAGAAGAGTTAGTGTCGCTTGCAAATACAGCGTATGGTGCAGACAGTATCCAGGTTCTGGAAGGCCTGGAAGCAGTAAGGAAAAGGCCGGCCATGTACATTGGCGATATCAGTATCAAGGGCCTTCACCACCTCGTTTATGAAGTGGTTGACAATTCAATAGATGAAGCGCTTGCCGGGCATTGTAAAAATATAACCGTCACCATCAATGAAGATAATTCCATCACCGTTCAGGATGATGGCCGTGGTATTCCAACCGGTATGCATTCCAAAGAGAACAGGAGTGCGCTGGAAGTGGTAATGACGGTGCTGCATGCAGGCGGAAAATTTGATAAAGGTTCCTATAAAGTTTCCGGTGGTTTGCATGGTGTTGGTGTCAGTTGCGTGAATGCACTCAGTAAGCACCTGCACGTGTGGGTTAACCGCGACGGTAAATCTTTTGAACAGGAATATGCAAAAGGTGTTCCCCAATACCCGGTAAGGGAAACCGGTAAAAGCGATAAAACGGGCACCATGGTTCAGTTCTGGCCCGATGAAACGATATTCACTACCACCGTTTACAGCAAAGATATCCTGGAAGGCAGGTTAAGGGAACTGGCTTTCCTGAACAGGAAAATCACGATCATATTGAATGACCTTCGTGAAAAAGACGACGACGGCAAACATTACAGCAAAACATTTTACAGTGAGGGCGGAATCGTGGAGTTCGTGGAACTGATTGATAAGAATGCCAACAGGCCTTCGCTCATCCCAACAACGATCTACTGCGACGGGTATGATGAAAAAAGCAATGTGGCAGTGGAAGTGGCTATGGTTTATAACGCCAGCTACCAGGAGCATATCTTCAGTTATGTGAACAACATTAATACCATTGAAGGCGGTACGCATGTGGCCGGATTCCGCAGGTCTATCACCCGGGTGTTTAAAAGCTATGGTGAAAAACAGGGCATGTTTGAAAAAGCTAAAGTGGCCATAGAAGGTGATGACTTCCGGGAAGGGATATCCGCAATCATTTCTGTAAAAGTACCTGAACCGCAATTTGAAGGGCAGACAAAAACAAAGCTTGGCAACAGTGAAGTGATGGGTATCGTGGATACCACCCTGAGCCGGGTGCTGGAAGCATACCTGGAAGAAAATCCCAAAGACGCTAAAACAATCATCCAGAAAGTGATACTTGCCGCCCAGGCAAGGGCTGCAGCAAAAAGGGCGCGTGACATGGTGCAACGTAAAAGCGTACTCGTTGGCGGAGGATTGCCGGGTAAACTGGCCGATTGCTCAGACAAAGATCCCGGGAAATGCGAACTGTTCCTGGTGGAAGGAGATTCGGCGGGCGGAACGGCAAAACAGGGCCGCGACAGGAGTTTCCAGGCCATCCTTCCATTACGTGGTAAGATCCTGAATGTGGAAAAAGCCATGGAACATAAGATATATGACAATGAAGAGATCAGGAACATGTTCACCGCACTGGGTGTTAAGATTGGCACATCAGATGATGCCAAAGCGCTGGACATATCAAAACTGCGGTATCATAAACTCATCATCATGACGGATGCGGATGTGGATGGCAGCCATATTGCCACCCTTATCCTCACATTTATTTTCCGCTATATGAAAGAACTGGTAGAACAGGGAAATGTTTATATAGCTCAGCCGCCGCTCTACCTGGTTAAAAAAGGGAAAGACCAGCAATATGCATGGAATGATGAAGAACGTAAAGCGCTGATTAAATTGTTTGGCCAGGGTAAGGATGACAGCGTAACCACCCAGCGATACAAAGGTTTGGGAGAGATGAATGCCGAACAGTTATGGGAAACAACCATGAACCCGGTTACCCGTAATCTGAAACAGGTTACCATCGACAGCCTGACCAATGCAGATGGTGTTTTCAGCATGCTGATGGGCGATGAAGTTCCACCAAGAAGGGAATTTATAGAGAACCATGCAAAATATGCAAAGATTGATGTGTAGCGAATCACATAGTAATTTTTGCTAAAACCAATTATTTTAGTAGCTTGTATATTCAAGCATATGTTTAAACCCATTATTACTAACCATAAATTTTATTAAAATGTCAAAAATGTTAACAGCCTATTGCATGAAAACAAAGGAAAAGAATGTTCCCATGCAAAATGCAGTAATAACCAAAACAGCCAGGGGCGGTTATATGGCCCAGGGGGATGATGGAAAAGGAAATAAAATGACTACCATGCTGGCTGAAGCAAGGGCATTGGAAGCGGTGAAAGACGGGGTGGCAAAAAAAGGCTGGTAAGCATGTCTATAGGTAAATTTGTAATGCTGCCCGGAATCCCGGGCAGCATTTTTATTTTGATCAGTTCATAACCAATGCCAAAACAAATAAGGTAAGGGTTATTACAGTATGTACTATCAACCAGGCTTGCTGGTAAAAAGGCCTTTTTTGAAATGGCGTGTTTATATTGAAAGGATCAAATACCACGGCAAGCCCCCAAAATGTTACTGCCTGTGAAAAATCATGTTTTATAATGAAATAAATGCCCGCCAGCACGAAAATGGAATAGGCAGCTTTATTAAAATTTTTTGCTACAGGTTTTGTTTGTGTTTTTGTTTCCATTTTTTTAGTATTTGTATCAGTAATTGATATATTATTAAAGCAGCATCATTAATTTTCTTCTTCCAGTGCTTTGATATTCACTTTCAATGCTTCCAGGTGCTTGCCAAAGCTGTATTTAAACATCCACCTGGCAAAGTAATAACAGGCCGGAACCAATATGGCGATGGTAACTAACAGTATAACATACATCATTGGTTTACCCATTACAACATGAACCGGTTTACCTGAACCTAATACACCTCCAAGCAAAAAACCACCTGCCGCACTTACCGGGTAAATGTATAATGCTACCCGTTGCTGCGTCTTCATCCAGTTTGTAATTGAATGCTGGTGCCTTTTCAATTCATTCAGCACAGAATTGGTTGCCGATACGGTTGCTGTGATCTTTTTATATTCTTTATAGGCAGTATACGTTGCCCACAGGGAGAATAACAGCACGATGCTTATCATAACCTGCACCTGCCAGTACCAGAAATAGCAAATGATAAACAGGTAAAACAGGCAAACCAGGATACCCCATATCATATTCAGCAGTAAATTCTTCCTGATTTTGTCCATGGGATTGTGTGAACTGAGTTTCGATATTTTTGACGTATGCAACAGGGATACCAGGTCATCATCCTGCTTGTTGTTAATACTGCCCCATATTTTTTCAATACTCATCTTTATTGCTTTAACAGGTTTGCTAATTGTTGTTTGATTCGATGCAGCTTAACCGCTACATGATTACCAGAAATACCCAGGATATCTGCTATTTCAGCATGCTCATACCCATCAAGATGCATCGAAATGATTGCCCTGTCTGATTCTGAAAGCTGCCTGATGGCCTGGCGAAGCCGTTTTGCGTCTTCCAGTTCAACACTCCTGTTTTCTACAGAAGGAGATAAGGCTTCCAGGGAATCCTTATAATCAACCCGGTGTTTCTTTCGCTGTTGGGTAAAAATGGTGTTTAAACAGATACGGTATAACCAGGTGCTGAATTTTGAATCGTTCCGGAAAGCCGGCCAGGCTTTCCATACCTGTAATAATACTTCCTGGTACAGGTCTTTTTTTTCCTCTTCATCGTTTGCATACAAGCCAACCAGTTTATAAATGATACCCTGGTTAAGCCGTACCTGTTCTAAAAATTGTGACTCGCTCAATGATTATAATTTTATTGGAGTTACTGTAAATCCAGATTGCTCTAACATTTTAACCAGTCCGTCTGTTGATGCCAGGTGCAATGCGCCTACTGCAATAAACTGCGATTCTTTTTTCAGCAGGGCAGGCAGGATTTTCATCCACTTTTCATTCCGTTTTTTTAAAAGTTCATCCTCACTGCCAAATGTTTGCAGGCTTTTTTCAGAAATGGAATACATCCCGTTCAGGTCATGGCTGAACCAGTTTTTAATAAGTTCATTTCCCTGGTTTATCATCTCAGTTTTATTGCGCACAAATGATTTCAACTGTTTAACCTGTTCTTCATCAGATGATTGGTTGAACAGTAAATCCAACTGCTCTTCAATTGTTTCAAGCGCATGCACCTGTTTACCAGCCTGCTTACCGGTTTCAGCAAAATAACCATCTATTGGTTTGCCGGTATATTTGTGAATGGGAGAGCTGCTGTCTGTAACCAGGTAAACCATGGATAATGTTAGCGCGAGGTTGATTGGTTTTAAATTATTTATCTGCAACATACCAACACCCAAAGTTTGTTGCACTTCTTTTTCCAAACTGTCAATGAATGGCTTATCCAGGAGGTCTGAAAGGGTTTTATCCTGCAGCAAACCCTTGGCATAAGCAACGGGTAATTTGGCAGAATCTATCAGCAGTTCCACCACAACTGATGTTGATTTTTTAAATGCCTCTTTAACGGCAGGTACTTCATCAAGGTAACTGCTTTTTACCAGGTGGTACGTTCCAAACAGCCAGGAAGTATCGGTAATCCCGTTACCGGTTATTGCATAAAAATTTCCGGGCCTGCCGGCTTTTTGCTGTCCTGTGGCAGATTGAAAAAACAGCATACAAAGCATGGTGGTAAATACCAGTAATTTATAAAAAACAATGATTCCCCTGATTGTTACATTATTTGTTGAATGATAATGATTCATTTTTCTAAAAGATTAAACATGAATAATTGCCCGGGCGGTTAACAGGATATTAGTAGCATATGCAGGCAATGAATTACAAACCATAATAAATTTTTTATCCATTATGATAACCGGTAAGCTAACGGGTACAGCCCAAAAAAGATAATGCGAAAAATATGCCGGGAGGCATCATTACTGATGGAGAATACTTGTATGCATTTTAGTTAAAAATCCGAATAAATCATTCATAGACGTTACATCTTCCACAATGAGTATCCCGTTCTTGCCAACCTGTTTCAATTTTCCCCTGTTGGTGCCTGTTTGCAGGAATTTGAGGATGCCATTGAATGTGTCACTTTGAAAATAGGGTGATTCGGGATTGCTCACAAAGAAACATTTGAGTATATTGTTCTTCAAAAATAGTTTTTCAAACCCGAGGTCAACAGATAGTTTGCGGCAACGGACGGTTGTAAACAGGTCTTCTACCTGCGAGGGTACCGGTCCAAAACGGTCATGCATTTCAGCATGAAAATCAAGCAGGTCTTTTTCAGATTCGCAGTTGTCGAGCCGGGAATACAGGCTAAGCCTCTCCGTTATACTTTCCACATAATCATCCGGTATCAGTATTTCCAGGTCGGTATCTATGCTGCAATCACTCACGTAATCATCCTGTTTGCTTATCTCTTCCTTATACAGGTCCCTGAATTCTTTCCGTTTCAGTTCGCGGATGGCTTCGTCCAGTATTTTCTGATACATTTCAAAACCGATTTCTGCAATAAAACCGCTTTGTTCACCGCCCAGCAAATTGCCGGCTCCCCTGATATCCAGGTCACGCATGGCAATCTGGAACCCACTGCCCAGGTCGCTGTATTGTTCAAGTGTTGTTAAACGCTTGCGGCTGTCTGCAGGCATGGTGCTCATCGGTGGAGCAATGAGGTAACAGAAAGCCTTCTTATTGCTTCGGCCAACCCTGCCGCGTAACTGGTGAAGGTCGCTTAGCCCGAACTGGTGTGCATTGTTTACAATGATGGTATTCACATTCGGTATGTCAACACCGCTTTCCACAATATTCGTACATACAAGCACATCATATTTTTTGTCCATGAAATCAAGGATGGTATCCTCCAGTTCATCACCTTCCATTTGGCCATGGGCATAAGCAATGCTTATATCCGGGCAAAGCCCCTGGATGAAAGATTTCATTTCCGCCAGGCCCTTCACCCTGTTATGTATGAAAAATACCTGTCCGCCCCTTTCTGTTTCATAATAAATGATATCACGGATGGCATCCTCGTTAAACTGCATCACTTCTGTTTGTATCGGTTGCCTGTTTGGCGGTGCCGTATTGATGATGCTCAGGTCCCTGGCGCCCATCAGGCTGAACTGCAACGTACGCGGTATAGGCGTAGCCGTTAGGGTAAGAGAGTCAACGGTGGCGCGTAACTGCTTTAATTTTTCCTTGGCCGAAACCCCGAACTTTTGTTCCTCGTCAATGATCATGATTCCGAGGTCTTTGAATTTCACATCTTTCCCCAGCAGGGCATGCGTACCGATGATGATGTCTATCTTTCCTTCTTCCAGTTTTTTCAGCGTTTCCTTTTTTTCTTTGGCAGATTTAAAACGATTTATAAAATCTACCGTAACCGGAAAATCCTTCAGCCTGTCGCCAAATGTTTTGTAATGCTGGTAAGCCAGGATGGTGGTTGGAACCAGTATGGCAGCCTGTTTTCCGTCGGCACAGGATTTGAATGCTGCCCTGATGGCCACTTCCGTTTTGCCAAAACCAACGTCGCCGCATACCAGCCGGTCCATCGGTGAATCTTTCTCCATATCACGCTTAACATCTTCCGTTGCCTTGGCCTGGTCTGGTGTGTCTTCATAAATGAAACTGGCTTCCAGTTCGGTTTGCATGTAATTGTCGGGGCTGTGGGCAAAACCCCGCTGGCTCTTCCGCCGTGCATAAAGCCTGATCAGGTCGCTGGCAATATCCTTTACCTGTTTCTTGGTTTTTTCTTTCAGTTTGTTCCATACATCACTGCCCAGTTTATTCATCTTGGGGATGCTGCCTTCTTTGCCGCTGTATTTGCTTATCTTATGCAGCGAAGAGATATTCACATACAGCAAATCACCGTCCTTATATTGTATCCGCACAGCCTCCTGCATTTTGCCATTGGCTTCAATCTTTTGCAGCCCGCTATATACGCCAACGCCATGGTCAATATGCGATACATAATCACCGGGTTGAAGTTCACGGAGTGTTTTTAATGTAAGCGCTTTGTTCTTGCTGAAAGCCTGTTTAACCTTGTATTTGTGATAACGCTGAAAAACCTGGTGGTCGGTATAACAGATTATTTTCAGGTCATCATCAATAAAACCTTCATGAATGTCTATTGGAATAGGGGTAAACGGTATATCCGCTTTCAGGTCGTTGAAAATGCTGTACAGCCTTTCCAGTTGCCTGGGGTTTTCTGCAAAAAGGAAAATATTGTATTGCTTCTTTTCATAGTCCTGAAGATTATTGATCAGCAGGTTGAATTGCCTGTTGAAAGCCGGTTGTTCCTTTGTAGAGAATTGTATATTGAATATTGGGGATTGAATATCCGGGAAAACCGCTTTATTTCCCATTTCAATAATATGCCTCGCGGATATTTGTTTCTCAATGTCAGTCGCATTGATAAAATCATGGATGCCAACATCTGTTTTCCGGTTTACTTCATTGTCATCCTCACTTGTTTGCTGATGGCTTGTATTTATATCTTTTGAATGCAGGAATATGGCAAGGTCTTCTTCCTGCTGTTCCATTTTCTCCCGGATGAAGTCCCAGTCCTGCATCCAGATTACTGTGTTTGCTGGCATGAACTCTAACAGCGAAACTTTATCACCACTTTCAAATTGTGTTTCCACATTGGGAATGATGTTTACCTGGAGCAGTTTTCGTTCACTCAACTGGTTTTCGGGGTCAAAGATCCTGATGCTGTCAACCTCGTTCCCGAACAATTCTATCCGGTATGGCTTTTCATTACCGAAAGAATAGATGTCCAGAATTCCGCCACGAACGGCAAACTGACCCGGTTCATATACAAAATCGGTTCTGGTAAACCCGTAGTTGACAAATTTTTCAAGTATCCCGTTTACATCCAGTACTTCTGCCTGTTTGATACTGATGATATTGTCGGTTAATTTTTTTGAAAAAACCACTTTTTCAAACAATGCCTCCGGGTAAGTGATTACGATCTTTTTTGCAACCTCGCGGTTTCCGCCTGCGGTTGCAGATGCAATTTTGGTAAGTGCTTCGGTACGCAACATTACATGGCTGCTGTTCAGTAGCTGGTAATTCTTCTTGTTTTTAAATGACGAGGGAAAATAGAATATGTCCAGTGCATGGCTGATATTCTCCAAAGTATTATGAAAATAAGCAGCTTCTTCGGCATCCCTTAACAGCACCAGGTGGTTGATGCCGGCTGTTGAAGGCATGCTGTGAATGGCAGCCAGCAGGAATTGGGAGGCGCTTCCATATAAGCCGCTTACATGGAGGTGCTGGGGCTGCTGCATAAGAATCCTGTCCGCTACCAGAAAACAGCGGGGGTCGTTTCTGTACAAATTCAGCAGCACTTCCAGGTTCATCCGGGTGCAAAGATAAGAATCAGGTGCCTAATCCCGGCCCGGCTTCAACAAAAGGTAAACAAAGTGTATAATCCCTGTAAAATGTTTTTATTTTTACATAAATTAACAATCCTGTAATTAACCATCAATGATTGTATGATAAAATCCGGACACAGTATTTTAATCATGCTGGCCCTATGCCTCGGAACATTTGTTCACGCCCAGGACAGTTCGGGATTGATCCGTTTAGCAAACGGTCATTTCATTACGGGTAATAATATCAGCAGGAATACTTTCAAAACAGATGACCTGGCTTCGTCGGTATTCGGCAACAGGTATTATGTGCTGATCAGTTTTTCATCTCTGCCCACAGCTCAAAAAATTAAGGAATTATCAGATGCCGGGATTCAGTTAGGTGAATATATACCAGGTAAGAGTTATTTTTCTTCTATAAATAAAGGTTTTGATTTTTTATCCGCTTCAAAGTATGGAATCGTGTCTGTTAACCCGCTGCCCGCCGGTTATAAACTGCATCCGTCACTTTTCAGCTATGTACCAGGAAAAGACAAAAAAGAGAACAGTTGGTTCGCCATCAGCATATCACCATCAGTAAATAAAAGCGACGCAGAAGCTCTGTTGCAATCTATGGGCCTGGCGATCATTCCATCAAAATTTAATTTTAAGCATACGATATTGGTACAGCCGGATATCAGCAGGTTGAATGCCATAGCTGCACTGCCTTTTGTAAGTTTTGTACAACAGCAAATGATCAGTGATAAAGTGATGAACTATAATGATATTGCCATACATAACATAAGCAGCCTGCAATCGCCCGCAGGCAGAAACCTCAGCGGAAGGGATGTGGTGGTTGGCGTTGGCGATAATGCAGATATTTCCACACATATTGATTTCACCGGGAAGAATATCGCCCGTGTTCCTTATCCCTGGGATTATCACGGAACACATACTTCTGGCACAGTGGCCGGCGCCGGTTTTCTTAATCCAAAGAACCAGGGAATGGCCCCTCGGGCGCATATTGTTAGCCAGTGGTTCAGCGATGTGATTTTGTTCACACCGGAATACATCACCGATTACAACCTGGTGGCAACCAATAACTCCTACTATTCCACCGCCATCGGCTGTTCGGGAAACAGGGTGTATGATGTGCTCAGCCATTTTATAGATGCACAGATGAAAGACCATGATGAAGTGTTGCATGTAATAGCTGCCGGTAATGACGGTACTTCTACCTGTGCCGGGTACCCGACATCTTACGGAACGGTGAAATCGGGCTGGCAAAGCGCTAAGAATGTGATTACGGTTGGTGCTATGGACCAGGCGAATTATGCTATAGCATCTTTCAGCAGCCGTGGCCCGATGCAGGATGGGCGGATTAAACCGGAAATTGTAACCAACGGATATGCAACCCGTTCTACCTATCCTTTTGATACCTACCAGTTAAATTATGGCACCAGTATGGCTGCCCCGGTTATTACCGGTGTAACCGCATTGCTCCAGGAAAATTACCGCAAACTGCACGCAGGCGCCAATGCAAAAGCCGCCCTGTTAAAAGCATTGATGTGTAATACGGCTGAAGACCTGGGAAACCCCGGCCCTGATTATACCTACGGTTTCGGAATGCTGAACGCCGGCAAGGCAGCCGATGCTATGGAAGCGAACCGGTATTTTTCCGGGAACCTGGTAACGTCGCAGACTACCAATGTTAATATTACAGTTCCTGCAGGCGCCCGCAGGCTGAAAGTGATGCTTGTTTGGGCCGACCATCCGGCTACTGCCAATGCAGCTTCAACATTAGTGAATGATATAGACCTTACCGTTACTGAACCATCTTTAGCCGTTCACCTGCCACTGGTACTTGACCCGGTTAATGTTGGTAATATAGCTGTTGAAGCAGCCGACCATGTTAACAACATTGAACAGGTGGTCATCAGCAACCCGGTGGCCGGGACATATAATATTACTGTAAACGGATTTGCCATTCCACAGGGCCCGCAACCCTATTTCATTACATACCAGGTAGATATGAACGGGGTTCATGTCGATTATCCGTCAGGCGGAGAAACACTTGTACCCGGTGAAACAGAAACGATTCGATGGACTGCCTATGGTGATGAGAATAATACTTTCAATATTGAATATACAGACAATAACGGAAGTACATGGAATGCAGCAGGTGCCGGCAGCAGTAATGTGGCTTCGTCTGCCCGTTCTTTTAGCTTTACGGTTCCTGCAACAGTTTCAGATTTGTATAAAGTTAGGGTAAGCCGGAACGCTTCTGCGTTTACGGGTGTTAGTGAGTCAACGTTTACGGTAATGGGACAGCCGTTTGTAACTGCAACGGTTCCATGTGAGGGCTATGTGCAACTTGACTGGGCGGCAGTATCTTCGGCAACAACTTATGATATTTTTCAACAGGATGCAGATAGCATGAAGCTGATTGGCAATACCGCAGGAAACAGTTTCCTGGTTTCCGGTTTACAAATTAGTAAGACTTACCTGTTTGCAGTGCGTGCAAGAAATGCCACCATTGCAGGAAGGAGGAGCCTTGGCGTTAAGATTGTGCCATCTGGCGGTACTTGCAGCCTACCGGCTTTCAATAACAATTTTAAAGCGGTTTCAATTGATGCACCGGTAACGGGAAGGCAGTTTACTTCCATGTCATTGACTGCTTCTGAAACAGTAAAACTGAAAGTGAAGAACCTGGATAACAGCCTGTCGTCAGGAAGTTATGACCTTAGTTACCAGGTAAACGGAGGCCCGGTAATAACGGAAAATGCGAATGTGAATATTGCGGCACTGGGTACTTACATACACACATTTGCATCAACAGCCGCCTTTGCTTTACCGGGCATTTACAATGTAAAATCATGGGTTAAAAAGGCAGGAGATATTTATCCGCTCGATGACACGGTACAGTTGACCATCAAACACCTGGCAAACCCGGTATTGGTATTACCCGTTTCCGAAGGATTTGAAACTACTTCCGACAGGGAATACACTTCCAATACCATTGGCCTGGATGGTAGTGACAGAACCGATTTTAAAACGGCATCATCCAGGGGAAGGGCCCGTACATTTGTGAATACGGGTTTTGCCCTGAACGGAAACAGGGCTATCACCCTTGACCAGTCATCTTATGGGGTGTTGGGTACCGACAGCCTGCTGATGACCTGGAACCTTAGCAATTACAGTTTGGGCAAACAACTGCGTATTGATTTCAATTACCGGAACCACGGCCAGGCACCAAATCCAGACAATAAGGTTTGGATCAGGGGCTCAGATAATCAGCCCTGGATACTTGCTTATGACCTGCTGGCAAACCAGGCCGAACTTGGCCAGTGGAAACTCGGGCTTATAAATGTAAACGACATTATGGATACGGCAGCCGTACCGCAAACGGTTGGCGCCAGTTTCCAGGTAAAAATTGCCCAACAGGGAAATACATCTGCCAATGCACCAGATCCCATACTTGACCAGGATGATGGCTATACAATTGATGATGTAATTATTTCTGAAGCCATTGGCGATGTGTCTGTTGCTGATATCCTGTCACCGGAAAAAGATGGATGCGGATTAACCGCCAGCCATCCCGTTACCCTGCGCATTAAAAATTACAACAATATAGCTGTGAATAATATTGTTGTCAATTACCGGATAAACGGCGGTGCTTTGGTAACAGAAAACATCCCTGTACTGCAGGCAAACCAGGTGCTGGATTTCACTTTCAGTACCACCGCAAACCTGGCCGCTTATACTGATTATGCAATCGATTACTGGCTTACAGCCCCGGGCGACAACTACCGGAGTAACGACAGTATACTAAATTATACTATACATTCAAGCCCTGTTATAAGCACCTATCCATACCTGGAAGGATTTGAATCAGGTAACGGTAACTGGTATGCGAAAGGAACAAATAACAGCTGGGAATGGGGTACGCCTACAAACAACATAATCAGTAAAGCAGCCAATGGAAGTAATGCCTGGGTTACGAAACTTTCGGGAAACTATAATGATAATGAATTATCCTTTCTCTATTCTCCCTGTTTTGATTTGACAGGGCTGGTACAGCCTGTTTTGTCGTTCAGTCATATTTTTGAGATAGAGCAGGATTATGATTATACCTGGGTTGAGTATTCAACAGACGGGAAAGTGTGGAAGAAGCTTGGTACAGCAGGAAATGGTACCAACTGGTACGACAATGCAGGTTCAGATAACTGGCGCCTGTCAAGATTACAATGGCATGTAGCCAGCATTGAGATACCTCCGTTTTCCGGAAATATGCGGTTCCGCTTTGTGTTTTCCAGCGATGGCGGCGTTAATATGGAAGGTGTTGGTATTGATGATATACATGTATTTGACAGGGCGGCCATTTACACCGGCGGGCCGGTTACAGGGATATTGCAACCTGTTAGCGGAACAGACTGGATACATTTTTACAGCGCGGGTAAAATCGTAGCTTCCATCAACCCGCAGGGAAGGAACCTGGGTGTTACTAGCGTTGATGTGTATCCTTATTCGGGCCCGTCGAGGTACAGCAATAATGAATATTATCTCGACAGGAATATTGTGGTAAGACCTTCCATTGTACCAGACCGGAATGTAAAACTGCGGGTATACTTTACCGATACTGAAGCCACGAGCTTGCTGAATGCTTCCGGATGTACTGCCTGTGGTAATATGACCGATCCCTATGAACTTGGTGTTACCAAATACAGCGGCAGTTTAGATGACGAGAACGGAATACTGGATGATGACCTGGCCGGTTATTTCCAGTTCATACTGCCTGCCAATACAGAGATCATCCCGTACGACAACGGCTATTACGCGGAATTCATTATCAGCAGTTTTAGCGAATGCTGGTTAAGCAGGGCAGATATTAAACCGCCGGCTACCAATGCATGCCCGGGATCAACCATCAGCATTACCGCAAACCTGCAAGGCACTACATACCAGTGGCAGGAAGATAACGGAACGGGTTATACGAACATTGTAAACGGGGCGAATTATGCCGGGGCAGAAACGGAAACGCTCCAGTTGATCAATCTTCCCACTTCCTATACCGGGTTCAGGTACCGGTGTGTGGTTGATGCAGTAAATGGCAATGAAAACACCGTACGTTTTATGGCAATCTGGAACGGTTCTGTAAGTACAGATTGGATGAATGCTGGTAACTGGCATTGCGGACTGGTGCCCGATCAGTATACAGATGTGATCATTCCCGGTAATATAAGCGTAAAACCAACGCTTAATGCTAACACATCTGTGAGGAGCGTGCGGGTTTATCCGAATATGCAGGTTCTTATTAAGGCTGGCATGAACCTGCAAATTATGGGTGAATAAGGATTAGGATAATAACTATACCCAATGCCCTAAATCCGTTGATACGGCAAACGGGCACTTCAACATAATTGGAATCTTATGCACCAACGGTGCTATCTTTGCAAATTCAATATTTACATATGGCATTACAGCCCTGGCGAAAAGGAAAGATCATACGGATAACAGACGAAACAAGCGATACCAGGCGTTTCTGGATACAGGTACCTGAACTGGATACCTTTGAATTTATTCCCGGACAGTTTGTAACACTCGACCTTCCCATACACGAAAAGGCCAATAAAAGATGGCGCAGTTATTCCATTTCATCCTGGCCCGATGGCACAAACGTATTTGAACTCATAATTGTGCTGGATCATGAAGGAACCGGAACGCCGTACCTGTTTTCGCTGCAGGTAGGGAGTGAAATCAGTTTCAGGGGGCCGCAGGGCGTTTTCAATTTGAAAGAGCCGTTAACGGATGACCTTTTTCTCATTTGTACCGGCACCGGCATTGCCCCGTTCAGGAGCATGGTGCATCATATTCGGAATACAGGGATCGGGCACAAGGCTATCTATCTCATTTTCGGCTGCCGTAATAAAGAAGACCTGCTTTATTATGATGAACTGAAGCAACTGGAAAAGGGAATGCCCGGTTTTCATTTTATACCTACTTTATCTAAAGGCTCATGGGATGGCCATACAGGATATGTACATGAAATATATGTATCATTATGCCGTGAAAAACAACCTGCCGGTTTTTACCTTTGTGGCTGGAAAGGAATGATAGACGAAGCAAAGAAAACAATCATCGGCCTGGGATATGATAGTAAAAGCATCCACCAGGAAATATACGGTTAATAGAAGCAATAACCTTGCATTCATCTCATGAATGTTATCAGGCATCCCTGCATTAAAACTGAGATATATCATTACATGATTTGCGGAATCATTTTTTCATTAACTTGTGTCCATAATATTGCTGCTAAAACCAACTGAATTTTATTATGGGAGCATCTTCGATGATCATTTTAATCCTGGCTGCACTTGCATTCTCCTCTATTGCTATTCTCATTGCTAAAATAGTTACAAAAGCAACTACCAATCCCCAGAAAGGCGAACCGTACGAATGCGGTATTCCCACAACCGGTAAAACATGGGTACAACTGAATGTGGGCTATTACCTGTTTGCACTGATCTTCCTGATATTTGATGTGGAACTGGTATTCATCTATCCCTGGGCAGTTGTAGCAAAGAAAGTAGGATGGATGGCGCTGATTGAAATCATCATTTTCTTTTTCATATTATTCATGGGCTTTTTATATGCACACCGGAAGGGAGCATTAAAGTGGATGTAAGGCACCGCATGTTAAACGAATTAAGTTATGGCGCAGGACCAGCAACATATGACGAATAATTTTCCCGGGCAGATTCATGAAACACCGGGTGGCGGCATTGTATTAAGCAAACTGGATGATGTGATAAACTGGGCCCGTTCCAATTCTCTCTGGCCCCTCACATTTGCCACCAGTTGCTGCGGGATTGAAATGATGGCTGTAGCGTCCGCTAAATATGATTTTTCAAGATTTGGTTTTGAAGTGGCACGCGCCTCTCCCCGGCAGGCAGACGTGATCATCATTGCCGGCACCATCGTGAATAAGATGGCTCCGGTATTAAAAAGGTTATATGATCAGATGGCCGACCCGAAATATGTGATTGCCATGGGAGCTTGTGCCATCAGCGGCGGACCGTTTTTTTACAATACGTATTCAGTTGTAAAAGGAGCCGATCATGTGATTCCGGTTGATGTGTATGTAGCAGGCTGCCCGCCCAGGCCCGAAGCATTGCTGCATGCATTGATAAGCCTGCAACAGAAAATAAAGATGGGGATGACGAGGGAACAGATAAAAGAAGGGGTTTGAGGTTTGAAGTTTGAAGTTTGAAGTTTGAAGTTTGAAGTTTGAAGTTTGAAGTTTGAGTCGAGTTGCGTTTGCAAATATATGTTATGGAATTAGAGGAATTAAAGACCAACATTACAGAATTGCTTCCTGCTGCTGCTTTTGAAGAAGGCGGTGAATGGCTGACTGTGCATGTTGAACCTTCGGCATGGGCTGTTTTTGCCAGTCAATTGCGGCATACTGATTCCTTGTTTTTTGATTACCTGTTTTGCCTTACCTGTGTTGATTGGAAGACGCACCTTACCATGGTTTATCACCTGTCTTCTGTAAAATACAGGCATAACATGGTGGTAAAGATAAAAATCGACAGGAACAAACCTGAAATAGAAACGGTCAGCAATATATGGAGAACAGCAGAATTTCATGAAAGGGAAGTGTATGAGATGTTCGGTGTACAATTCATCAACCATCCAGACCTGCGTTTATTGATTTTGCCAGATGGTTGGGAGGGAAAGAAACCATTGCTGAAAGATTTTGACGACCCGGTTAATATGATAAAATTGTAAAAAATAAATGAACTGGTAATATCGAAGGTTGACCGGAAATTCCTGATTCATCATTCGGTATTCATTGTTCAGTATTCCCATGGTTGAAGAATTAGGAACAACAACAGAAGGTGATCTGATCATCAATGTAGGCCCGCAACATCCTGCAACACATGGCGTATTGCACCTGGTTATCACGTTGAACGGGGAAACCATAAAAAAAGTGGAACCTCACCTGGGCTACATACACCGGTCCATTGAAAAAATGTGTGAAAGCCTCACGTATCGGCAATTCATTTATGTTACCAGCCGTATGGATTACCTCTCGGCTCATATCAACAACCATGCGTGTGCGTTATGTGTAGAAAAAGGGATGCAGATAGAAGTGCCGGAAAGGGCACAGGTAATCAGGGTGCTGATGGACGAACTGACCAGGATTGCTTCGCATGAATTGTGGTGGGGCGCCATGGCTATGGACCTGGGGGCATTCACACCATTCTTTCATGCATTCCGTGAACGAGAAACTATCAACGATATCATGGAGGAAACCTGCGGCGCCAGGTTAACCATGAATTATATGGTTCCGGGTGGTGTGATGGCCGACCTGCATCCCGACTTTCAAAAAAGGGTAAAAGCTTTCATTTCATTATACAGGTCTAAAATAAAGGAGTATGATGAAATGCTTACCGGCAATATCATTTTTCAGAACCGGATGAAAGGGGTTGGTTACCTGTCGCCCGAAGATGCCATATCGTACGGTTGCAGTGGCCCGGCGGCCAGGGGTAGCGGCGTTTCATGCGATATCCGTAAATTATATCCATACGAAGTGTATAATAAGGTTCAGTTTGAAGAAGTGCTGGAAACGGCCGGTGATTCATTTGCCAGGTATATGGTAAGGATCAGGGAAATGAACCAGTCTGTAAGTATCATTGAACAATTAATAGATAATATCCCGGAAGGGGATTACCAGGCCAAAACAAAAGCCGTGTTGAAATTGCCGAAAGGAGAATTTTATACCAGGGTTGAAACCGCCCGTGGTGAATTGGGGGTATATATTGTAAGTGAAGGTGCAACTACCCCTTACCGTATTAAATTCCGTTCACCGGGATTTTCAAACCTTTCTGCACTGGACCATATGGCCAGGGGCAGCAAGCTGGGCGACCTGGTAGCCATGATGGGAACCCTGGATCTGGTTATACCTGATATTGACAGATAAATTATTTTAAATTTTAAATTATCTCGCAGGTTTATTCAACATTTAAAATTTAAAATTCAAATTAATAATGAATGTGGAGTTTTAGTAAAATAGCAAACCTTATTCACGAATGGTTGAATCAAACATTCAACCCAACACTGGCAACGATCATTGAGATGGTAATTGTTGGCATTGCGGTGATTGGCTTGTTTGCTGTTCTTGGATTGGTTCTCGTTATCATGGAAAGAAAGGTTTCGGCATGGATCCAGATTCGCCTGGGCCCGAACCGGGTTGGCCCTAAAGGAATGCTGCAGTCATTGGCCGATACATTGAAACTGCTGGTAAAGGAAGCAATGACCCCTTCCGGTTCCGATAAATTTCTCTTCAACCTGGCGCCTTACATTGCCATGATGGTTGCCATGCTGCTGATGGCTCCTATTGCATTTGCAAGTAATTTCCAGATGTGGGACCTCAATATCGGGGTGTTGTATGTTTCAGCTGTTTCATCTATTTCAGTGATAAGCATATTGATTGCCGGATGGGCAAGTAATAATAAGTACTCGCTGATGGGTGCCATGCGCAGCGGTGCACAGATCGTAAGTTATGAATTGTCAGCCGGCTTGTCCATACTGGCCGTTGTGGTACTAACCGGCAGTTTGAATATCAACGATATCATACAATCGCAGGCAAACGGCTGGTGGATTTTTAAAGGGCATATACCGGCAATCATCGCATTCATCGTTTTCATTACTGCAGTAACAGCAGAAACCAACCGGGCGCCATTCGACCTGGCAGAAGCAGAATCTGAATTAACAGCAGGTTTCCATACAGAATATTCAGGTATGAAATTCGCCCTGTTCTTCCTGGCCGAATATGTGAATGTATTTATCGTTTGCGCTATAGGCGCCACATTGTTCCTGGGTGGATGGATGCCGTTTCATGTAGGTAACTGGCAGGGTTTTAACCATGTGATGGATTATATTCCGGGCAGCGTTTGGTTCTTTGGGAAAACATTCTTCCTGATATTTGTGATTATGTGGTTCAGGTGGACTTTCCCGCGCCTGCGTATTGACCAGTTGCTGAACCTGGAGTGGAAATATTTACTGCCTATCAGCATGTTCAACATTTTGCTGGTGACAGCCATGGCGATATTGGGTTGGCATTTTTAAAATAGTTCAGCATGTAGTGGTAAAGGTTAAAACCTATTTTGCCCTGCAATAAGAACGATAAACTTTAAACCTTGTTTTTAGTAAAATACATAAAGGAAGTTTTCGGTGCAATCAAATCATTGCTCGTAGGCATGCGAAGGACATTGTATTACTTTACGCATCACAAGGAAATTATTACGCAACAATATCCCGATAACAGGGAAACCCTGAAATTACCGGACCGGTTCAAGGGGGAAGTGGTGATGCCGCATGATGCCAATAATGAACACCGCTGCACCGGCTGCACAGCCTGCGAACTGGCATGCCCTAACGGAACCATCAAAGTGGTTACAAAATTCGACATCACACCGGAAGGAAAGAAAAAAAAGGCCATTGATAAACTGGTGTACCACCTGGAACTGTGCACCATGTGCAACCTTTGTGTGATCGCCTGCCCCTCTGATGCCATCGTGATGGACCAGACATTTGAACACAGCGTGTTTAACCGGGCAGAATTGACAAAGGTGCTGAATAAACCGGGGTCAAAGATCATGGATGGAGTAGAGTAGGCATGTAAAATGATGAATGTAAAATATAGAATGTAAAAGCAGGGGTTACCAACTTATTTAAATACTGATGACAGGTTCAACGATCATATTTTATTTATTGGCAGCTTTCACACTGGTGAATGCCCTGATGGCGGTTGCAACAAGACAGATATTCCGTGCTGCCATATTCTTGTTGTTCTCCCTGATTGGAATTGCGGGACTGTACTTCTGGATGCAGTATGAATTTATTGCGGCCGTGCAAATAATAGTATATGTGGGAGGGATAACCGTTCTGATCATCTTTTCAATTTTCCTCACACAACAGGCCGGCGACCTGCTGCCAAAGCAGGATATGAAGCGGCAGCTGTTTTCCATGTTAGCCGCATTTTGCGGGTTTGCCCTTACTGTTCTGCAGGTATACCAGCATTCGTTTACCGGTAATACGGGCATGGCGGTTGAGCCAACGGTTGCGAATATCGGAAACCAGATGCTGGGCATACAACAGGGCGGTTATGCTTTGCCGTTTGAAGTGGTGAGCATTTTATTACTGGCTGCATTGATTGGATGTATTGTTATTGCCATGAGATCTAAACCACAAACAACATGATGGAACCCGGTCTATATCATTTATTGTTCATCAGTGCCGCATTGTTTTTCATCGGCATATATGGTTTTTTCATACGGAGAAACCTCATAACCATATTGATGAGTGTGGAACTGATCCTGAACAGTGTTAACATCAATTTCATAGCATTCAATAAATACCTGTGGCCGGGAAAAATGGATGGGCTATTCTTTACCATATTCATCATTGCCATAGCAGCAGCCGAAGCAGCCGTTGCTATTGCAATAATAATAAACCTGTACAGGAGCCATCAATCCATTGATGTAGAAAAGGCAGGGGAAATGAAATACTAGTTTACAGATTGATAAGAGCAACAATTTAAACGCTGAAGGATAAAACATCAAAATGCCAAATGCAACTTTTATAGCGCTGATCCCTTTACTGCCTCTGGCCGGATTTTTATTGTTTGGGTTATTTGGAAGAAAGTATCTTAAAAACAGTTCCGGCATCATCGGTACGGCACTGATGCTTGTTGCTACGGTCCTGGCATTATTTACAGCATACGGTTATTTCTTTGAATACGGTAAGCTGGATGGCGTATATCAGAAACTGGTTCCCTGGCAATATACATGGCTGCAGTTTTCGCCCGGCCTCTCAATTGATATGGGAATTATGTTAGATCCCATTTCTGTGATGATGCTGGTAGTGGTAACACTGATCTCCCTGATGGTACATATTTACAGCCTTGCATACCTGAAAGGGGAAGAAAGGTTTCCCACTTATTACGCATTCCTGGGCCTGTTCACTTTTTCCATGCTGGGCCTTGTAATATCCACCAATTTATTCCAGATATATATATTCTGGGAACTGGTGGGGGTTTCTTCTTTTTTACTTATCGGTTATTACTATGACAGGCCCAGTGCTGTGGCTGCCTGTAAAAAAGCGTTTATCGTTACCCGTTTTGCCGACCTGGGTTTCCTGATCGGCATACTCGTGCTTTCCTTTC
>CALKVC010000212.1 GCA_937996595.1 uncultured Chitinophagaceae bacterium | reverse complement strand
TTCCGGGCATGCTATCAGTGGTTTATCAAACCTGCAAATGCCATCATTGATTGCCGTAATCGGTTTTTTCGCCGGTGGGCTGCTGATGACTTACTTCATTCTTCCTCTAATATTTAAATAATGAAATTTATAAAATTCCTTTTGCTGGGTATCGTGTTTGGTATTGTAATGGCTAAGTCTGAAGCCATATCATGGTTCCGTATACAGGAGATGTTCCGTTTCCAGTCATTCCATATGTATGGCATCATAGGTACCGCTGTTACATTAGGTGTTATTGGGGTGGCACTAATCAAAAAATTCAGGATACGTGATTTTCATGGCAACCCGATCCTGTTTCATCCTAAAGAAAAATCTGTGATACGTTACCTTATTGGCGGTACAGTGTTTGGCCTGGGATGGGCATTAAGCGGTGCATGCCCTGGCCCGATGGTGGTAAATATCGGGTACGGATTTTTTGCCATGATCATCGTATTTTTCTTCGCTTATATCGGCACATTCCTGTACGGTTATTTTAAAGATAAGCTTCCTCATTAATTTAAATGATTGTACCATGAGCAATGAACAAACGGAAGATAAATTATCCAGTGGTCTTGTATCTGTTATCAATAAGATGATGCTGGTGATTGTTGTACTGGTGATCGGACTGGTTTCTATACCTGTAATCATATATGTTGGCAGCAGGGAAGAAAGTTCGGGTAAAGATATTCAAAAAAGCGAGCAGTCTGTGCCGTTAGTTGAAACGGTTAAAAAGGATAATACAGCCTGGTGGATAGCTCCGGACCCTTCCGGTATCACCGATGAAAAGCAAAAAGCGCAGGTTGAATATGGTAAGGAACTGATCATGCACACCGCTAAATATTTTGGACCGAATGGCTCTGTTGCAAAATCCACTAACGGGCTTAACTGCCAGAATTGCCACCTGGATGCCGGCACCAGGATATGGGGTAATAATTATGGTTCTGTTGCGTCATTATATCCTAAAATGCGGGCGCGTAGCGGTTCTGTAGAAAATATATATAAGCGGGTGAACGATTGTTTTGAAAGAAGCCTCAATGGAAAAGCTATTGATACCACAGAAAAGGAAATGCAGTCGATAGTGGCTTATATTAATTTCCTCGGTTCTAATGTTGAAAAAGGAAAGAAAGCGGAAGGTTCAGGCTTTAAAGACCTGGCTTTTCTTGACAGGGCCGCTGATCCAGAAAAAGGAAGCGTAGTATTTAAAACCAAATGCCAGAGTTGCCACCAGGAAAATGGGGCCGGTGTGTGGAATGCCGACAAAACAGAGTTCACATTTCCGGCACTTTGGGGTCCTGACAGCTATAACGATGGTGCCGGCTTATTCCGCATCAGCAACTTTGCAAAATATGTTAAATATAACATGCCCCAGGGGGTTAATTATGAAAACCCGCAGCTTACAGATGAAGAAGCCTGGGATGTTGCCGCATTTGTAAACTCGCAGCCAAGGCCTCATATCAATGTACCCAAAGACTGGCCTGATAAAGCCAAGAAACCAATCGACCATCCTTTTGGGCCATATGCAGATAAGTTTACAGAGAAGGAACATAAGTACGGGCCTTTCAAACCTATTGCTGATGCAGTGAAAAACATGACCGTAAAAAAATAAAAACGCCGGGTAAGCCTAACTTGTAAATGCCTGAAATTATGAACAACAACCGAAGGGATTTTTTGAGGAAGATCGGAACACTTGGTACCGGCTCTGCAATTCTGTCGGCCGCCCCGTTGCTTACAACTGCTGAAAAGGCGGTAAGTAATTTTCAGGAAAGCCAGGATACTGA
>CALKVC010000211.1 GCA_937996595.1 uncultured Chitinophagaceae bacterium | reverse complement strand
CTCTTTTTCATTCTCATATATTATGAAAGTTGGCACACGGTGGATATTCAGCCCTTTCTCCTCATGCCCGGGGCTTTGCTTATAGGTACTGTCCTTATTATCCAGCATGATGAGCTTCACCTGGCTTTTTTTCAGATCGCATGCATCCAGTACCTTAAGCATCCGTGGAACTTCTCTTTTGCTGTCGCCGCACCAGGTTCCCAGGTATACGACAACTTTCTTTTTTTCTAACATCAGTTTAACCTGTGTGCTAATTGAGTCATTTACAGCATAACTGTTATAATTCTTTACAAACCATTCGCTGAATGGGGCTTTTACTAATTCCGCCCTGCTGCATTCGCCAATGAGCATGGGTTTACCGTACTTATCGGAGCTGAGGTATCCGTTAGCGTTAGTTGATTTATTCAACTTAGCTGAACAGGCATATAGAAATATGGTTGTTGCAAGTGCAACAATTAAACGTATTTTCATGATTGTATTAATTAAGATTTAGGAATAATCAGGTATGCCGGATTACAACTGAGCATATCAATGATGTATGTCATCAAAAATATACTGAAGCCGTAAAAAATTGGCATTGCCGGAATTTGAAAAATTATATCTTTTGCTCAGCATTGCGGAGGACGGAAAATACTTCCCACGGATATAGAATGAAAGGACATATCAATATTTGAATATGTGGGAGCCAGGCTCTTAGGAAAATCATTCATATTGTTTTCTGCCGGTAAAACAAATACATCAATGCTTAGGTGGTTGTGATTTTTTTGCAATGGAATTTCGTCGCCATTATTTCCGGTATTATTTCCGTATTTTTTTTCGCAATCGCAGGCCGGCTCCTTACTGAAAGCGTTTTCAGCCTTACATTGCAGGTAAGCAAACTGCATGGCATATTGCATCAGCAAACAGGTGGAAATAAATAATATGGCAGCTGCTTTCTTAAACATACATACACTAATATAGGTTAAATTGCATAAGTTTTAAAAAAGGATTTATGAACGACAGTATCAATACACGTACGGCTTACGACTTATGGGCTAATACTTATGATTCTGTAGAAAACAAGACAAGGGATCTGGAACTGCTTGCCGCACGAGATGTTTTAAAAAGTTCAGACTTTTCAAGGGTGCTGGAAATTGGTTGTGGAACGGGAAAAAACACAGTTTGGTTAAAAGACAGGGCGGGTTCGGTAACAGCCGTTGATTTTTCATCCGGTATGCTGTTAATGGCAAAGCAGAAAATAAACGAAGGCCATGTGGTTTTTATGCAGGCCGATATCACAGAGCCATGGACATTTCCAAAAGTCACTCTAATCATATGCAGCCTGGTATTGGAACATATTGAAGATACCGGATTTATTTTTGAACAGGCAGCGAAAACACTTGATCCCGGAGGCTGCTTTTATATTTGCGAACTTCATCCATATAAACAACTGGAAGGCAGCAGGGCTAAGTTTCAACATGGGAATGAACAGGTAAGGCTGGAATATTTTATCCATCATGTGTCAGATTTTTTTATGGCCGCAAAGGAGAACGGCTTTTCATGCATCAGCCTGCAAGAATGGTTTGATGAAGGTAGCAGGGCATCAACACCCCGGCTGGTATCATTTCTTTTCCGGAAAAAGGCAGGTAGTTTTTAATTTACCGTTTAGTGAGTATATTTAATTTCTTATTTATTGAAATGTCATATTATGCAAAGGATTGCTGAATCAGAACTTATCATTAACAGCCGCGGTGCCATCTATCATGTAGACCTGCGGCCCGAAGAACTGGCCGATACCATTATTGTTGTGGGGGACCCAGACAGGGTGAAAAAAGTGAGCGCCCATTTCGACAGTATCGAATACAGGGCACAACACCGCGAATTCATTACACATACCGGGTTTATCGGGAAGAAAAGGTTGTCCGTTTTGTCTACCGGAATCGGTCCCGATAATATAGATATTGTACTTAATGAACTGGATGCGCTCGCTAATATTGATTTCAGCAGCCGGCAGGTAAAACCCGAATTCCATAAACTGAACATTATCCGTTTTGGCACCTCCGGTTCTTTACAGGCTGACATTCCCGTTGATAGTTTTGTAGCTTCATCACATGGGCTGGGTCTTGATAACCTGCTTAATTTTTATAAGTATGATAAATCAGCAGCGGAAAAACAGATCGCAGATGCATTTATCAGCCAAACGGGCCTCGATACATCTGTAACTATTCCGTATGCTTTTGCCGGAAGCAGCTCCTTGTTACAAAAGTTCGGGGAAGGTTTTCATAAAGGCATCACCGTAACCTGTCCGGGTTTTTATGGCCCGCAGGGAAGGGTGTTGCGGCTTCCGGTCAGCAGCCCGGGATTAATTGATAAATTGACTCATTTTAGTTTCAATAATAACAGGATCACTAACTTTGAAATGGAAACCTCTGCTATTTACGGATTAGGAAGATTGCTGGGGCATGAATGTATGAGTGTAAATGCTATTGTGGCAAACAGAGTGGTACAGGAATTTTCAAAAGATGGAAATGCGGCAGTGGAGAAATTAATAAAGAAAGCATTAGAAGCACTGACCGTTTAATGGTTTTATGCGTTTAAAAGTGAGATAAGTTTTTAAACCCTTAAACTATTAAACCTTAAAAGAAATAAAGAAAAAATGATCAACACAAAAGCAATACCTGATTTTTCAGTTTCACCGCATGTAGACCAGGTAGGTATAGAAGAAAGGGCATCAAGGTTCACCAAGCGCAGCATAAAGAATGAAACCAAGTTAAACGGGTTGCTGCTTGCCCTTAATATGATTGACCTTACCACGCTGGAAGGCAAGGACACCGATGGAAAAGTGAAACAGCTCTGTTATAAAGCCAGGCACCTGCATGACGCATATCCCGGCCTGCCAACTGTAGCCGCCGTTTGCGTATATCCTTCCATGGTGAAAGTGGCTAAAACAGCATTGGGCGATTCCGGGATTAAAGTGGCGGCCGTTGCCACCGCTTTTCCCAGCGGACAGGCACCGCGTGATGTAAAGATCCGTGATACAAAGTTTGCCATAGACCAGGGCGCTGATGAAATAGATATGGTTATTTCCCGTGGCAAATTCCACATGGGTGAATATGATTTTGTATTCGATGAAATTGCAGCCATCAAGGAAGCCTGCGGCGATGCCCGGCTGAAAGTGATACTGGAAACCGGAGAACTGGTTACCTATGATAAAGTGAGAAAAGCCAGCGATATCGCCATGTATGCCGGCGCTGATTTTATCAAAACATCCACGGGTAAGATATCACCTGCTGCAACCATGCCGGTTACGCTGGTGATGCTGGAAGCCATCAGGGATTTCTATTACAAAACCGGAAAGCGTATTGCCATGAAACCCGCAGGGGGAATATCAAAAGCCAAACTGGCATTACACTACCTGGTAATGTTAAACGAAGTTTTAGGAGAAGAATGGATGAACAACCAATGGTTCAGGTTTGGAGCCAGCAGCCTGGCCAATGATATTCTGATGCAACTGATGAAACAGAAAACCGGGCTTTATCAGTCACCGGATTATTTTTCACTTGATTAGAACTTTTAAAGGTTAAAAAGGTTTTAACCCTTCAACCCTTAAACCCATAAAACCCTTTAAACGATTTCAAACTATTAAAATGGCAGTCAAAAAAAATAATACAATAAAACTGAAATTCGATTCTGCACGAAACCTCGCTCCGGCGCCGGAAAGCAAGAGTGCTGCTAAAATAAACCCGCGGTACGACCTGTTCATCAACGGTAAGTTTGAAAAACCGCAAAGCAAAAAGTATTTCAGTACCATCAATCCGGCAACGGAAGAAAAATTATCAGAAGTGGCTGAAGCCGGTCAACAGGATGTGAACAATGCTGTAAAAGCGGCCAGGGTTGCCTATGACAAAACCTGGAAAAAAATGCCCGGCAAAGAAAGGGCGAAATATATTTACCGCATCGCCCGCATGATACAGGAACGGGCCAGGGAGTTTTCAGTAATAGAAACGCTGGATGGCGGAAAACCCATCAGGGAAAGCCGTGATTTTGATGTGCCCACTGCTGCCAATCATTTCTTTTATTATGCCGGCTGGGCCGATAAGCTTGAATATGCCTTCCCTAACCGGAATACATTACCATTGGGTGTTGCAGGCCAGATTATTCCATGGAATTTTCCCCTGCTGATGGCAGCCTGGAAAATTGCTCCCGCATTGGCTACCGGAAATACAGTAGTTTTAAAACCGGCAGAAACAACGCCACTAACTGCTATGAAACTGGCAGAGATTATACAGGAAGCAGACCTTCCGCCAGGTGTTGTGAATATTATAACCGGTGCAGGGGCAACTGGTGCGGCAATAGTAAATCATCCCGATATCAATAAGATCGCATTCACCGGATCAACCGATGTAGGAAAAATTATCCAACGGGCCATAGCCGGAACAAACAAAAAAGCCACCCTCGAACTGGGAGGAAAAGCAGCCAATATCATTTTTGATGATGCCCCGATTGACCAGGCAGTAGAAGGCGTTATCAATGGAATATTTTTTAACCAGGGGCATGTTTGTTGTGCAGGCTCCCGGCTGTATGTCCAGGAATCTGTATTCAAAACAGTTGTACAAAAGCTGAAAGACAGGATGGAAACGCTGATAGTAGGTGATCCGTTAGATAAGAATACGGATATCGGTGCCATCAATTCCAGGGCTCAACTGGATGTGATAAACAATTACCTGAAAATAGGACTGAAAGAGGGAGCGGAGATGTACCAGGCTTCCTGCAGTATTCCCGGAAAAGGATTTTTCGTAAGGCCAACCATATTTACCAATGTGGCCCAATCGAACCGGATTGCTCAGGAAGAAATTTTTGGGCCTGTACTAGCCATACAAAGTTTTAGAACAGATGATGAAGTGATTGAAAAAGCCAATAACACGCCTTTTGGTTTGTCGGCCGGGGTGTGGACAGATAAAGGGTCAAAGATTTTTAACATGACAACCAAATTAAGGGCAGGCGTTGTTTGGGCAAATACATTCAATAAGTTTGACCCAACTTCACCTTTTGGCGGATATAAGGAAAGCGGTTATGGAAGGGAAGGCGGATTGCATGGATTGTCAGCATATGTGAATGTTGTTTAAGGCGTTTAAAAATCGTTTTGGCTGAGAAAAAAAGCAATTTTTCATGTAGATTTTACATAATATAACTGAATGCTTTAAACGATATTCAATGGTAAAAACGTTTAAGCATGGCTACAATCAGGAGGTTTGAAGATATGGATGCCTGGAAATTGAGCAGAGAGCTTTGTAAGAAAATTGGCGATTTGATTGATGGCGGCGGACTTAAAAATAATTTTCGATTAATAGGGCAGATTGAAGGTTCTTCCGGATCTGTTATGGATAATATCGCAGAAGGTTTTGAAAGAGGCACAAGAGCGGAATTTATTCAATTTCTTGGTTATTCAAAAGGTTCGTGTGGTGAACTTCGTGGTCAGTTATATAGATTGCTGGACAGGCAATATATAAGTAAGGAACAATTTGATGAGTATTATTCAATGGCAATTAGAATAAGTATGATGTTGCAAAAATTTATCAGGTATTTGCAAAAAACAAGCATTCAGGGAGAAAGAAAAAAGCTGTTTAAATAGGTTCAACTAATTTAAAACAACCCAAACAGATAACGATTTAAACGATACCAAACGTCTTAAACTGAATTAAACGTCTTAAACGGAATTATCAACAAACAATCTTACATTTCTTAAACATAATTAATAATGTCAAAATCAGTACTAAAAAAATCATCCCCTTTATTAAATGGGAATGGTATTAGTAATCAAATCTCTGAGAAACGGCTTGAAGTATTAAAAACCTACAAAATATACATTGGCGGACAATTCCCAAGAACAGAATCCGGCAGGTACTATGTAGCAACCAATTCAAAAAATGAGAAACTGGCGAATATGTGTCTCTGTTCCCGGAAAGACTTCCGTGATGCTGTTGTTTCTGCCAGGGGTGCTTTTGGAAGCTGGTCGGGCAGGGCCGCATTTAACCGCGGTCAGATATTATACCGGGTGGCAGAAATGCTGGAAGGCAGAAAGGCACAGTTTATTGATGAACTGGTTAAACAGGATTCTACAAGACTTCAGGCGGAAAAGGAAGTGAACCTTGCAATCGACAGGCTTGTATATTATAGCGGATGGTGCGATAAATACCAGCAGGTATTCAGCTCCGTTAACCCGGTTGCATCTTCGCATTTTAATTTTTCTGTACCGGAACCGATGGGCGTTGTGGCTGCCATCGCAGCACAAAACAATTCACTGATAGGCCTGGTTTCCATCATAGCACCCATCATTGCAGGCGGTAATACCTGTATCGTACTTGCATCGAACAGTAAGCCGCTCTGTGCCGTTACATTTGCTGAAGTGCTTAACAGTTCAGATTTGCCGGGTGGCGTGGTGAATATTCTTACCGGAAAAGTGGCAGAACTGGCTCCCTTTTTTGCAGATCATATGGATGTAAATGCAACTGTATTGTGTGAACCTGATACATCATTAGTGGCCATGGCCAGGGAAAAAGCGGCTAACAATGTAAAGCGGGTTTTTTCTTATGATAAAACAGATTGGCTGTCTGCAGAATCGCAATCACCTTATTACATCACCGACTTGCAGGAGATAAAAACAACCTGGCACCCGGTAGAGAATATTGGCGGGGCGAAAGCAGGGTATTAAACGTTAAACGTTAAACCTTTCAACCACTATCAAAGAATTTATCACTAATTTTATCAAATAAACTAAAAACTATAAAAATGAAACGTACCGGATTGTTAGTCGTACTCGGATTAGTAGTTATCCTGGGTTTTTGGGGTTGCAACGGATATAATGGATTGATAACCGCAGACCAGGACGTAAAAAAAGTATGGAGTAATGTGGAAACCAATTACCAGCGTAGGACAGACCTTTACAGCAGCATCATAAAAACCATTGAAGGTTCTGCTAATTTCGAAAAATCTACTTTGCGGGAAGTGCTGGAGGCAAGGTCCAAAGCCACTTCCATTAATGTTGATATCAATGATCCGGCTTCACTGGAAGCATACCAGAAAGCACAGGCAAACCTGCAGGGCTCTTTCAGCAGGCTGATGGCTGTAGTAGAAAATTATCCTGATTTGAAAACAACACAGGCATTCCGCGATTTCCAGGCACAGATTGAAGGAACTGAAAACAGGATTAATGTAGCCCGCCAGGATTACAATAAATCCATTGAGGGATATAACCTGATGGTAAAACGCTTTCCGAAAAATATACTGGCCGGAATATTCGGGTATAAGGAAAAGCCATTCTATAAAGCTGAAGCTGGCAGCGAAAAAGCCCCTGAAATTAATTTCAATATAAAATAAATTGAAATAACCCCTCTTACATGAGGGGTTATATTTCTCTCCCATGTTCAGCTTATTCAATAAAAAGGATTTTTTCACCCGTGAAGAAAACGACCGGATTGTATCTGCAATCAGGGAAGCAGAAAAACGTACCAGCGGTGAAGTAAGGATCTTCATTGAAACAAAAAACCCATTGGTTGATCCATTGGAGCGGGCCGCACTTATTTTCAACAAACTGAAAATGGAGGAAACAGACCATCGCAATGCCGTACTGTTATACATGGCCACAAAACACAAAGAACTTGCATTGTATGGTGATAAGGGCATTCATGAAAAAGTGGGAACAGCCTATTGGCAGGATGAAGTAAAGATGATGCTTAAACATTTCAGTGAAAACAACCTGGTAGACGGAATCGTGAAATGCATAAAAGATGTGGGCGAAACCCTGGCCGAAAAATTCCCTTATATACCTACAGAAGATAAAAATGAATTACCGGATGAAATCATATTCGGTAAATAAAACAGGCGGTTGCATGGGTAATCAGAAAAAAATATTTTCTCTTTTTGTTTTACTGTTGCTGGCATTTGCAGCAATAAGCCAGAAATTGCCACAAAAACCTGAGCCCCCCAGGCTTGTGAACGATTATACCAATACGTTAACGGAAGACCAGCGTCATTCACTGGAAAGCAAGCTGGTGGCTTTTGACGACAGTACATCCACACAGATTGCCGTAGTAATTATTGCATCACTGGATGGGTACGATATCAATGAATATAATGTTGCATTGGGAAGGTCATGGGGTGTGGGCGGCAAAGAATTCAGCAATGGAGTTATATTACTGATTGCAAAGAACGACCGCAAATTGAATATAGCAACGGGTTATGGTGTGGAAGGTGCATTACCCGACATCACGGCCAAACACATCATAGACGATGTGATAGTTCCCAATTTTAAAGGCAATGATTATTACCGGGGTATTGATGAAGGCACCGATGCCATCATCAAGGCTGTACAGGGCGAATATAAAACACCACGAAAAGCAAAATCTCCCGGAAAGGGCATGCCGATCATTGTATTTATTATAATCGTCCTGATTATTTTAATGATTTCAGGCAGGGGTGGCGGTAAAGGAGGTTATGTTAGCAGGCGCGGGTACCGTGATATCCTTGGCCCAATGATTTTACATGACCTGCTGAGTGGCGGCCGCGGTGGCGGCGGATGGGGTGGCGGAGGAAGTTCAGGCGGCGGTGGTTTTGGTGGTTTCGGCGGCGGAAGCTTTGGCGGTGGTGGTGCCAGTGGAAGCTGGTAATGAAAAAAGTAATGAAAGTGCGGCAATGAAAGGCCGCACTTTTTTTATGCATGAAGTATGCTGCCGTTATTTTTCTTAGTATAAAGGGTACAATTAGTATTGCATAAATTCATGGGTTGTTAAGCATAAAAAAGCCGGCCGGAATTAACCGGCCGGCAGATGTAATCCTGGTTAACGGTAGTTTTCCGGGAATTACTTAAATACGGTTTTGATATAGTCTGCTATGTTCTTGCCTTTTGCATCTGAAAGCTTGTCGAATGTTGCTTTAAAGCCCGGATCAACCTGTGGCCTGTAAGGTTCAGGTATAATGTTCCTGAAATTCATGATATAATCGATGCCTTTCTTTATCTTTTGCTCATCATTCAGTTTTAACAGGTAATTGCCAAACTGGGTTGTCATTTTAACTTTATCGAAGCTGGGTGCCGATTTATCATATCCGTTTGCTATGAAATCAAAATCCGCTTCCGAGCCATTTGTAATCAGAATGTTGTTTACAATATTTCCCAGTGCACCTTTCGCATCACTGCTGTATTTTTTAGCCAGTGTGTAAGCATTGGCAGAATCCAGCGCCAGTATGCCTTCAAGTGATGCTCCTGCTACACTGTAAGAAGAATCATTAACATTACTGTTATAAATCGGCAGGTATTTGGCATCTTTTGTTTTTGCCAGGAACCTGATAGCCGCCGCACGGGTTAAATTGTCTTTTTCATTCTTTGCAATGCCTTCCATGCTTTCTAAAACAACTTTATCTGATTTATAAGGAAGACCGCTGATCTTTTCAATGGTGAAAGTTCTTAGCCCATGAAATTTATCCCTGAGCCCTTTTTCAATTTCAGGCATTTTCTTCTTGGCAAAGAAATCAAGCGCTTCCCTTCTGTCCAGGTAATTTTTGGCATATTTATATTGCGCTATGAAATTTTCTTCCGATTTATTATCTGTTTTTTGAGTGAGTAAGATCTTATCCGCATCAAAATTGATAAGGTCTGGTTTTTGGGTATAGGGGAATGAAAAAGTATCAGTAAGGTTTTCAACCCAAACTTTATACCTTTTCTTATCAGCACCGTTATACACATCAACAGCAACCGGCAACCTGAATACCTTGCCTGATTTTTGTTTTTGTTCTACAATCACTCGGGCAACGCCGGGCAGGTCGTAATTATATGATATGTTCAATACCGGGTGCCCGCTTCCGTTATACCATTGGTTCCAGAACCATTTAAGGTCCATTCCCGTTACTTCTTCAAAAGCAAGCCTTAGTTGTTCAGCTTCAGCAGCTTTAAATTTATTGGTGGTGAGATACAGGTTCAGTGATTTGAAGAATGCTTCGTCTCCCACATAATTGCGTAGCATATGCAGAATTCGGCCTCCTTTATTATAACTAACCGCATCAAACACATCCTCCTTGTTAGAATAATGGTACCTTACCAGGTTCTTGTTTTCACTGCCGCTGAACAAATATCCCTGCATATCCTGCAGGTTATGTTCATCAGCTTCGTCTTTACCGTATTTGTATTCGCTCCAGAGGTATTCGCTGTAGTTGGCAAAACTTTCATTAACGGTAATGTTACTCCAGCTTTCAGTTGTAACCAGGTCGCCAAACCACTGGTGAAACAATTCATGGGCAATGGTTCCTTCCCATATATTGCCATCTTTCAACTGCCTGGCATTCTGGTAAGCGCTTTCCTGGTGAAGGGTTGCTGTTGTGTTTTCCATGGCACCGCTAACATAATCCCTGCCAACAATCTGTGCATATTTGGCCCAAGGATATTCAACGCCCAGTACGTCTGAAAAGAATTTCATCATCTCAGGTGTATTGCCAAAAATCTTGCGGGCAACGGGATGATATTCTTTTTCAACGTAGTAACTAACTTCTTTGCCTTTGTAATTGTCTTTAGTAACCATGTATTCGCCAACACCCATAAAGAACAGGTAAGGAGCATGTGGCAGGTCCATTTTCCAGTAATCGGTACGTGTACCATCCGGATTTTTTTTCTGGCTTTTCAATAACCCATTACTCAGTGTAATATACTTATCAGGAACAGTCATATATAATTCCTGGGTTGTTTTCTGGTTTGGTTTGTCAATGGTAACCATCCACACACTGTTGGCTTCTGTTTCACCCTGTGTCCAAATCTGGGAGGACTTTTCCTTGTCTTCCCCTTTCGGGTTTATGAAGTACAGCCCTTTGGCATCAGTGATGGCAGCACTGCCCTTCACTTTTACTTCGTTCGGTTTACTGGTATATTCTATATATATGGTATACTTTTCTTTCTCTTTATAGGTACGGTCCAGCTTTACATTTAACTGCCAGCCGTCATAATCATATTTCAGCGGGGTTTTCGCAGTTCCGGTGATCATGGAAAGTTCTTTTATTTCCATTCCTTTGGCATCCAGCAACAGCGAATCTGTAGGATAAAAATGCGGTTGCAAAGTGAGCCATTCCTTGCCATAGAGATAGCTTTTGTCGTAGTCGAATTTCACATCCAGTTTGGTATGCACCAGGTCATTGGTGCGGGGGTGGCTTTCGCGGAAGATTTTTTTCCAGCTGGTGTCAGCAGGTTCATCTCCTTCCTGTGCCTGGCTTAAAAATGGGCAGGCAAAGACTGCAATCATCAATAATATTCTTTTCATATTTGTTTTTTTGTGGCGTAAAAATAACTGCATAAGGGTTTACAGGCTGTTAAAATTTTATAAATGGCAAATCTGGGGTAATGATTAGTTTTGGAAAAGCGCTGTTTGCGTATTGGGTAACCGGTAAGCGATGGTAATGCATGTAGTATATTTATTAATAATAAACACTGGAAATAAAATTATCTTTGCGGCATGAAATCCTTGTATTTGCTGATAACCTCTTTATGTTGTTTGGGCAGCCTGTATGCACAACAGCATCATTTTGTGTATATACAAACTGAAAACAAACAGCCGTTTTATGTAAGGATGAGATCGGAAGAGCGTCG
>CALKVC010000210.1 GCA_937996595.1 uncultured Chitinophagaceae bacterium | reverse complement strand
CGAATTTTTTTGTTGTCACATGTTGACCAGATGATAGTTTTACCATATAAATTCCCGATGGTAAATCGGATACATTTATAGTGGTATTCTGGGCAAGCTTTTCGGTCTTCATTTCAGATGTGAAAACTGTTTTTCCTTCAATACTTAGAATTTCAACTTTCGCAATATCACTTTGTGGTGAATTAGCAATAATTGATAAAACGTTGTCAACAGGATTAGGGACAACTTTTATACCAAAATAATCAATTTCAGTATTTTTTGTATCAGATGTCCCATCAGTATTTACTAAAGTTTCCACTGCATTCGTGCATGCCATAGAGCCAGTACCACCATCAGATATAATACACGCTTGAGCAGCATATTTATAAATGTCCATGATGCTGAAATCATCAATAAACCATCCAGCAATATCCGATCCAGTAGCCAAAGGATCACTTCCAAATCTAAATCTGAAAACGACTGATTTTCCTTTATATTCTTTAATATTCTTTGTTTCATTTGGCAAGATATCGTTCATAAATTTAGTACAAGAGGTAAATGCACTAGCTCCATGAACAATTATCTCTCTAACGCTTCTGTCGTACATATCTCTGATGGTTTTCAGCAATATCCCGTCTTCTTGATGGATAAAGCTTGGTGCTATTGACTGAAGAGTAGTTTCACGTATTTTATTCCACAATTTTGCTAAGTAGTCGTAATCTTTCTTAATTTCAAGTGTAGTATGACCAGCTCCTGCCGTTCTTGCTATTACACTATAACTTGCATTATCACTTTTTGAGGATAAATCATTAATAATTTTTTTAAGCCTGTATTACAGGGACCAAATCATGGTACACTTACAATGCCTGATGATTTGTAATTACCGGCAGTTAAATCTGAAATGATCTACCAGCCAGGTGATGACGGAATGGGGGAAAACCACAACGGATAATCTTTGCGTAGGTTTTGGAAAGAGGCAGCCTTAATACCTTTTTTCATTTATGGATAACATTTATCTAATTAAACGGTTTCCGGAAACACCCATATCAAGAGTAATTTGTTTTTTCCAGGCTAACCTGTATAAGTCAGTTTTATGAAGAAAATTATTTACATAACATCAATGCTTTTAAGTTTCAATGTTGCAATTGGGCAAAACTGCAGCATTAGGCTCACCGGCCATGTACAGGATGATGATACAAAAGAGAATCTTATCAACGCAACTGTAAAACTTGAAGAAACCGGCACATTGCATACTACTAACGGTAAAGGTGATTTTGTTTTTTCTAACCTGTGCAGGGGAACATATACTTTACTTATTACCCATGTAAATTGTGATTCTGTAATAAGGAAAATTGTTCTTTCAAAAGACCTTCATATCGATATCACGATGCCCCATGCCAGGAATACGTTGGGGGAAGTTACTGTTGAAGCGCAGAAAGGGATAGCGAATACAGGTTTTAAGAAAGACTTATCCGGAAAAGACCTGGAAGAGACAAAGGGGTTCGCCCTGGCTGAAGCGTTGAGTAAGATTAATGGAGTTGCCATGCTGCAAACCGGATCAACCATTTCAAAACCGGTGATACACGGGTTGCACAGTAACCGCATCCTCACTATCAACAACGGGATACGGCAGGAAGGGCAACAATGGGGCAATGAACATGCACCGGAAATAGATCCCTTTATAGCCGATAAGTTAACGGTTATAAAAGGAATAGATGAATTAAAATACGGTTCAGACGCCATTGCCGGAGTCATATTAGTAGAAACAAAACCACTGAGGAGCACAAACGGATACTCAGCAGAGATTAATACCGCTTACTTTACCAATAACAGGCAATACCTGATATCGGGTGTATGGGAACAACAGTTCAGGAAACTCCCTGCATTCCGTTACCGGATACAGGGTACATTTAAGAAAGGGGCCAATGCTGCGACACCCGATTACCGGCTTAATAATACAGGCAGTGAAGAAAAGAATTTCTCCTTAACAGCGGGATGGAAGAAAGGAATCCTGAATGCAGAATTTTTCTACAGCCAGTTTTCAACCAGGGTTGGCATTTTTACCGGGTCGCATATTGGTAACCTCACAGATTTGCAAAATGCTATTGCTGCTGATAAACCCAATGACATATTCCTGGGGGAGAATACATATTCGATCAGGAGGCCCAACCAGGAAGTATCTCATCAGCTTTTGAAACTTAAAAGTACCCTGACAAAAAACAACCATAAATTCAATGTGTTGATCGGAGCACAGTTTAACAGAAGGAAGGAATTTGATATTGTAAGAAGCAGCAGCAATGAGAAACCGCAACTGGATCTGTCTATCAGTACTTTTACCGAAGACATAAACTGGGAACATCCAAAGAAAAATAATTTTAAAGGAGTTGTGGGTATCTCCATGATGCAGCAGGAAAACAGTTATGGTGGCAGGTATTTTATTCCAAATTATACTGCTTTTACCTTTGGCGGATTTGTAATAGAGAAATGGAGTAAACACAATTGGGAATTACAGGCTGGTATCCGGTATGATAATAAATCAATAGCTACTACAAGGCTCAGGTTCAACAGTGACACAATAAATTATGATTTCAATTTTTCTACACTGGCAACTTCTTTTAATACCATTTATTCATTAAATGATTATGGCCGGGTGAATCTGAATATCGGGCTTGCAACCCGTGCCCCATATGTAAATGAACTATTAAGCGACGGTATACACCATGGATCAGCCACTTATGAGAAAGGGGATATAACCCTGAAACCTGAGAAAGCAGTGAATATTTCTGCCGGATTTGACTTATATAATAAATCAAAGACGTTGCAGTTTGATTTTCTGATGTATGTAAATTCAATCAGTGATTTCATTTACCGGCAACCCATGCCGGATAACCCTGTACTGACAATTGCCGGCGCATTTCCACTTATTCAATACAGGCAAACCGATGCCATGCTGTATGGTTTTGATCTGTCAGCTACCATAAAACCAATGCCATCGCTGGATTGGCAATCGAAATTAGCCGTTTTATATGCACGAAACAAAACACAAAACGACTGGTTGATCCTTATGCCGTCAAACAGGGTAAGCAATGAGCTTTCTTATACACTTAAAAATGGAAAATGGCTGTCTGACAGCTATATATCGGCAGAATATTTACATGTATTCCAGCAAAGGAACATACCTGATGAAAAGAATGGCAGGCTGGATTATAAGGCCCCGCCTGCAGCATATGGTTTATTAAGCCTTAATGCGGGTACTGAAATAAGAACCGGAAAAACAAAACTGGTTGTTGGCATTGGAATCAGAAACCTGCTGAATGTAGCTTACAGGGATTATTTGAACAGCATGCGATATTTCTCAGATGAAATGGGGCGTAATGTAAGTATCCGTTTAAAAATTCCCATCAATATAGTAACGCAGAAATAAAAATTTATTCATAACAAAAAATACAAAAAAATGAAAATGAAAATTACAGCACTCGCATTGCTCTCAGCCTGTGTATTGATAATGTCATGTAAAAAAGACAAAGTGGAAGAGCCCAATGAAGAAGAAGTGATAACAACCATGAAATTGAGTTTTGTGCCTGTTGGCGGAGGAACTACCCTTACATACCAGTTTGATGATCCGGATGGTCCGGGTGGCACTTTGCCAACTCAGGATGAAATTGTATTGGCACCAGCCCAATCATATAATGTAACAGTACAGTTACTGAACAAGACAGTAACACCTATTGAAGACATTACAACAGAGATTCAGGCGGAGGCAGATGCGCATCGTTTCTATTATGAGCCAAGCGCTTCTGGAAATATAGTTGTATCCGGACTGGATAATGATGGCAATGCTGTACCGCTGGGCATAACAAGTACCTGGACAACTGGTACGGTAGCGACCGGGAAGATAAAAATCACCCTTCGCCATTATCCGAATACACCACCCGACAAAGCTGTTGGCGATCCTGTAAACAGCACCAAATCCTCAACAGATATTGAAGTTGAATTTGATACGAAAATTCAATAGTTCTGCAGGCAGGGAAGGCGGATACCACTGTCTTCCCTGTTTTTTTTGCGTGCAAAAGACTTATTGAAACTTGCAATGGGAATCAGTAGTGTACATAGTCATTCGACGGTAATTTCCTTTACTACACCCTGATTCATAAGTCGGGAAACTGAGCCC
>CALKVC010000209.1 GCA_937996595.1 uncultured Chitinophagaceae bacterium | reverse complement strand
AGTTCAGACGTGTGCTCTTCCGATCTGGCCGCCTTTGAGCAGGCTGGGTCATCGCTCACATTCATCGCTGATAACCAGACAGACAGGAATTTCTTCGGCTGGCAAATGCCTCCATCAATGGTGCAGATCTTCAACGGTATTTTTGTAATCCTCTTTGCCGTTCCGTTCAGCCTGCTTTGGGATAAACTGAGGGCAAACAACCGTGAACCAATTTCACCATTTAAACAAGCGATAGGCCTGGCGCTTATTGCACTCAGTTATTTCATAATTGCACATAACGTAAAGAACTTAGGAAATACAGGTCTTTTGGCAGTTGGTTGGCTAATTTTATTATACCTGATCCAAACCTTTGGAGAACTTTGTCTGTCTCCCATTGGATTATCATTAGTGGGTAAACTTGCTCCAAAAAGATTTGCTTCATTATTATACGGTGTGTTTTTCTTATCAAATGCATCAGGATATGCATTGGCCGGAACCCTGGGTTCCATTCTTCCGGCTACCGGAGAACAATTTACAGAAGCCAATAAAATGGGAATCAACTTACAGGGAATTCTTGATAAGACTATAACTCCAACCGCCGAACAAATTAAAATGTTGGCAGATAAAAAAATAAGTATCAATAACCCAACATTCGCAGGATTCACCATTCACAACCTTTTCGAATTTTTCATGGTATTCGTAATTTTATGCGGACTGGCATCAATATTATTATTCCTGTTAACTCCAAAATTGAAGAAGATGATGCACGGCATCAGGTAATGATAAGCTATATTTTTCTACAGGGCGATCAACAGGTCGCCCTTTTTATTAACTTAGGATTAAATTTATAAGCATGAGCCAGAAGCACCCGAAAGCATTACCTTATCTGTTTTTCAGCGAAATGTGGGAAAGGTTCGGTTATTACCTCATGATCGGCATCTTCCTGCTGTACTTAAAAAATGTGGAGCATGGTTTTGCCATGACCAACACGGAAGCTTCTGACCTGTACGGAACTTTTATTGCCCTGGTATTTCTTACACCATTCATAGGCGGTTTGCTGGCCGACCGTTATTTCGGTTACCGCAAATCTATCATAGCCGGCGGCATCATGATGGGTATTGGATATTGCCTCATGGCCGTACATAGTTTACCTATGCTTTACCTGAGCATGGCACTGGTGATATTCGGTAACGGGTTCTTCAAACCCAATATATCTACGTTACTTGGTAATTTATATTCTGCCCCTGAGTATATTCACCGGAAAGATGAAGGGTATAATATTTTCTATATGGGCATAAATGTTGGTGCGTTCATTTGCAATTTCTTCAGTGCAGCCATTATCATCATATGGGGCTGGAAGTATGCCTTTGTTGCAGCAGGTGTGGGTATGTTTCTGGGTGTTATCATTTTTATGGCAGGTACCAGGCATTATGCCAGCGGAGATGTGCGGAAACCCATGTCAAAAGAAGACATGCCCTTTTCCCGGATCGTATTAACTATTTTCATTCCTGCTATCATTGCAGGTGTTCTTGGTTGGATCATGCCCGGTAATATTTTTGGCTCCGACAGTACCGATGCGTTCATCTTTGCCTGCCTGCCTGTTATTTATTTTTATGCATCCCTTTATATTAGAGCGGAAGTTTCTGAGAAAAGGCCGATTGCCGCCCTGCTTGCGATATTTGCAGCAGTAATATTATTTTGGGCCGTATTCAAACAAAACGGAACGGCACTTACCATCTGGGCAGATAATTTTACCGACAGGCAGGTAAGCGGAACCACCGGTGATCTTTTTCGCGGGCTTAAGCAGGCTGAAGATGTAAGCTATAAAAAAGATTCTGTTAATTTATATGATCCCCTGTTCAGGCTGCAGAAAAAGGATGGCGTTGTGTTAAAGGAATTCAACTACCCGGTATATTTTAAAAATGTGAAACCGGAAAACCTGCCGGCAGATGGCGGCAAAGCCACTTTATGGTCAACGCCTATCAGCCAGTCGATAAACC
>CALKVC010000208.1 GCA_937996595.1 uncultured Chitinophagaceae bacterium | reverse complement strand
GTTTGAGGTTTGAGGTTTGAGGTTTGAGGTTTGAGGTTTGAGGTTTGAGGTTTGAAGAAAAATAGGAAGCAAATTACAAAGAGTTAAAGTATAAACCGATAATGAGTTTCAGAAGGTCTAAATTAAGGGATGAACATGCAGAAGTGGATACCGGGCCATTGAACGATATCCTTTTTATTTTGCTGATGTTCTTCCTGATGATATCAACACTGGCCAACCCCAATGTGATAAAGCTGAGTGTGCCAAGGGCAAAAAGCGATACCAAGCAAAAACAAAGCGTAGTGGTAAGTGTGGATAAGAACAAGAATTTCTTCATCGGCACTAAAAAAATCCTTACCGATTCTTTGTTATCGGAATTACGCAAGTATATCAATGAAGGCGACAGTATAAAACCGGCTGTTGTAATAAATGCAGACGCAGTTACAGAATGGGGTGAAGTGGTTAAGGTGATGAAAGCAGCCCGGAAACTGGGGGCCACCACTTCTGCAACGGTTACGGGTAACGAAGAATAGCTGTAACAAACCGGTTGTTGCCCGACATGTCTTTTACCACGGCAGATTCATAAAAATTATTGCTGAACAAAGCCGCACATTCATTAGCCAGGCCTTCATGTGTTTCCATGAATATTTTTCCTCCTTCTTTCAGGTGTGTTTGTGCAAACAGGGCGATCTTTTCATAAAACAGCAATGGCCTGCCTTCATCAACGAATAATGCAGCATGTGGTTCATAAGCGGTAACATGCTTATCCAGTTTTTCCATTTCATTAACCGGTATATAAGGCGGGTTACTAACAATGATATCAAACTGCGGTAACGTTTTCCATACATGTTCATCCAGGAAATCAATTTCAGTAAATGTAATGGCTGCCTGGTTAATCGCTGCGTTTTCCGTTGCGATGGCAAGTGCATCCGGGCTTTTATCAATGGCGGTTACGGAAACATCCCGGCAATTTTTTTTTACAGCAATGGCGATGCAGCCACTGCCGGTACCGATATCAAGTAAATGCAGCGCCTGGTTTGCCGGCACCTGGCGGATGACCATTTCAACCAGTTCTTCTGTTTCAGGCCTTGGTATAAGCACTGCGGGTGAAACCTTTAGTTTCAAATGATAAAACCACGCTTCCCCGGTAATATACTGAAGCGGTTTGTGCGCCAATAATTCTGGCAGGCTGTTCTGTAAGGCATCCGTTATGGCAGCACCCAATTCCATACCGGGTTCTTTCAGTAATTGCTGCCTGCTTATTCCTGCTTTATTTTCAATGAGCAGTTCACATATCTTATCGGCTTCCTGTTTAGGATAAATTGTTTCAAGGCTTTTGCAAATATGGCGGTACAATGCGGCAATGGTCATCTTTACAAACATAGTTTATTTTTCTATGCTTATTTTTACGGACTTGATGGCCCATGAACCATATATGGAACGATGCCTGCAACTGGCAGCACTGGGGGCAGGAAATGTGTCGCCAAACCCAATGGTTGGCGCCGTATTGGTGTATAGCGGAAAAATCATTGGAGAAGGTTATCATAGGCAATATGGGCAAGGCCATGCAGAAGTGAATTGTATAAACAGCGTACATGAAACAAACAGGCACCTGGTAAAGGATAGTACACTGTACGTTTCGCTGGAACCCTGCAATCATGTTGGCAAAACGGGTCCTTGCACCAACCTGATCATTGCACAGCATATTCCAAAGGTTGTTATTGCCTGTAAAGATCCCTTTGAAAAAGTGAATGGGAGCGGAATTGAAAAGCTGCGGGAAAACGGTATTGAAGTGATCACCGGTGTTTTGGAAAAGGAAGCCCTTTTCATGAACAGGCGCTTTATCACATTTCATCAAAAAAAACGGCCGTACATCATTTTGAAATGGGCCCAAAGTTACGACCATAAGTTAGCCGGTACTGCCGGGCGCCGGGTTAAAATAAGCCATGAAATTACAGACCGCATCGTGCATAAATGGCGCAGCGAGGAAGATGCAATCATGGTAGGAAAGGGAACAGCCCTGGCAGATAATCCATCGCTCACCACGCGTTTGTGGAAAGGGAAAAACCCGGTAAGGATTGTAATTGATAAGAACCTGGAAGTTCCTGCAGATAATAATTTGATGGATGATAAAGCGAAAACGATCATCATCAACAGCATAAAAGAAACCGTTGAAGGGAACCGTATTTATTGTAAAGCAGATGTGCAGGATAACCTGGCGGATAATATTGTGCAAATATTATACAGGCATAACATCACTTCTATAATCGTTGAAGGCGGAGCCACATTGCTGAATTCATTTATACTTGCCGGGTTATGGGATGAAGCACGGGTGATTACGAACAGGGACCTGGTTATAGGAGACGGCACAAGCGTATCATTCAACATAACCCAAAAACCTGCAAAGCGCATCTCTTATATGACAGATGACCTGTGCTATTTCCTGAATACAGGAAAATAAGATCATAAAAATGTAAACATTGAAATTACCTGAGTATTATTTTACGATAGATAAAAGCGCTGTTGAGGAGTTTAAGGACAGGGGAAGCAAATTTATCGCATATGCGTTTCCGGTAGATTCGGCTGAAACTTTTAAAGGATATCTGCGCCAGTTGAAGAAGGAACATCCAAAAGCGGTGCATCATTGTTTTGCATACCGGCTGGGCACGGGAGAAGATAATTTCAGGAGCAGCGACGACGGGGAGCCTTCCGGAACAGCCGGCCGACCCATCCTTGGGCAGATTGACAGCAGGAACCTGACGAATACGGCTGTGATAGTGGTGCGTTATTTCGGAGGTACACTGCTGGGCGTTCCCGGGCTGATAAATGCATATAAAACGGCAACGGCGCTGGTGTTGCAAACCATCCCGGTAACCAGGAAACAGGTGGAACAATTATACAGGATACAGTTCGAGTATTCGCAGGTAAATGAAGTGATGCAGGTGCTGAAAAACGGTCAATGCAGCATTTATGAACAGGATTTTCATTTATTCCCCGTAATAAAAGCAGGGATCCCTAACAGCAGGCTGGAAGAAGTGAAACATAAACTGGCCGATATTCGCAGTGTAGAAATTAATAATATGTAAGTTTTTGATAAAAAAAAACAGCATTGTTAAAGCTATTTAACAAATTAATTGTACTTTGAACCCCTTCAATTAAAGGGTATGAGAAAAATTTTTACTTTTTTAGCGGTTATCAGTCTAAGCGCTACCGGTTATAGCCAGCAATTACATTTTACAAGCCAGTACCTGCAGCACAATGCCATGTACAACCCTGCTGCAGCGGGCATTTCAAAGCAAAACATGATTGGGCTTTCTTACCGTAACCAATGGTCATCTTTTCCTGGAAATCCAAGAACGTATATGTTATATGGTGATTTTCACCTGCAGAAAATGAAAGCGGGTATTGCAGCATATATTTATCGTGACGAAACAGGGCCAACAAGCCGTACCGGCATCCAACTGGCCTATTCCTATCATGTTAGAACCGGTGAAGCGGGCAGGATGGGTATTGGCCTGGAACTCAGGGCATTGCAATATGCCATTGATAAAAGTAAGCTTACCGACGCATTGGGAAGCAATGACCCTTTATTGGGTGGAAAGGATAAAAAACTGGGTATAGATGCCGGAGCGGGTTTATACTGGACAAACGATAAACTTAGCATTGGTGCTGCCGTTAGCCAGTTGATACAATCAAAACTGGAACTGGCCAATGTTCCGGGCTCTACACAGGGTGGCAAATTATACCGTCATTACAATTTTACCGCCAATTACAGGATACAGACCGGGGAGAATATATATGTAATTCCTAACGCCATGGTAAGGGTGATTCAGAATTCACCTTCTGAATTTGATTTTGGAGCAAAAGTAGATTACCAGGATAAGATCTGGTGGGCCCTTAACTGGCGGGTGAAGCAATTCTGGAGTATCCAGGCAGGTTTTAAAATTTTGCAAAGGGTAAGGCTTGCTTATTCATATGACTATTACCAGACTCCGATAAGCGTATATGCCGGAGGAACCGGGGCGCATGAAATAGGCTTGCAGTTTGGCTTTAAGAAAAAATAATAACAGTACCGGGATGGGCGAAGGAAAAAAATACAGCGATTTTAAAAGTTTTTATCCTTACTATCTTACTGAACACAGCAATGCCACAAACAGGCGTTTGCATTTTACCGGTACTTTTATTTTGATTGCTTGCCTGGTGGCAGGAATCATAACAGGAAAATGGTTCCTGTTTGTACTGATACCGGTTGTAGGTTATGGGTTTGCCTGGGTTGGCCATTTTTTCATTGAGAAGAACAAACCCGCCACATTCACGTATCCTTTTTATAGCCTTGCATCAGATTTTGTGATGTTTTGGCACATGCTTACCGGGCAGATTGGTGCCAGGCTGGAAGAAGCAAAACGAACTATTAATTGACAGAATACCATAAATACAAAACATATGCTATCAGTGAGTTTTACAACTTTACGCATTAAGAAAGCAGTCAGGCAGTTCTTATTGTTCATGATTGTTTCATGCACGGCAACCATATCATATGCCCAGCCGGCAAACGACGATCCCTGCAACGCCATTGACCTTACGGCAACGGCTACCTGTAATTATTCAACCTTTACCAACGCAGGAGCAACTGCAACTGCCGGCGTACCTGACCCGGGATGCGCCAATTACCAGGGCGGCGACGTATGGTTCAAAGTGGTTGTTCCCGCTTCCGGAAGCCTCCGGTTTGATACCCAGGCCGGTGTAATCACAGATGGCGGTATGGCTATCTACAGCGGAACCAGTTGCAATGCACTTACATTGATAGAATGTGATGACGATGATAGTCCGAATGGACTGATGTCATATATAAATGCAACAGGTTTAACACCCGGTTCAACGGTATGGATCAGGGTATGGGAATATGGCAATGACAATAACGGTACATTCGGCACATGTGTGTCATTTCCACCTCCGCCGCCATCCAATGATGATCCATGTACAGCTATTGATATCGTTGCCGGTACAACATGCACGTATACTACCTATTCCAATGAGGGGGCCGGTTCTACTGCCGGTGCTCCTGCTCCGGGTTGTGCAAATTACCAGGGAGGCGATGTGTGGTTTAAGGTTACGGTTCCATGTGGTGGTGCATTAAGGTTTGATACACAACCAGGATTCATCACAGACGGTGGTATGGCTATCTATAGCGGTACCAGTTGCAATGCTTTAACCCTGATTGAATGTGATGATGATGACAGCCCCAACGGATTGATGCCACAGATAACCGCCACTGGCCTGGTACCCGGAAGTACTGTATGGGTAAGGGTTTGGGAATATGGAAATGATAACCAGGGAACATTTGGATTATGTATCACTGTTCCGCCGCCACCCGGGCCGGCCGGTTCATGTTCAACGGCGCTGCCATTCTGTACCAGCAATGTGTACACGTTTCCAAATAATACCAATGTACCATCTTTAGGCGGATCGGGCATTTATGGTTGCCTGTTTACCACACCAAACCCGGTTTGGTATTATATGCAGGTGCAGAATTCCGGTAGTATCACTATAGGTATCAGCCAGACAAGCAATACCGGTGCGCCATTGGATGTTGACTTTGCCCTGTGGGGGCCATTCCCAACGCTGGCGGCTAGCTGCGGAGGACTTACTGCTGCTAACAATATCAGTTGCAGTTATTCCATTTCAAATACTGAAACAGCACAGATTAATAATGCGCAGGCAGGTGAGTTTTATATTTTACTGCTTACCAACTTTAGCAACCAGGCCGGTACCATCACTTTCCAGCAATCGGGAGGAACAGGAACCAGCAGTTGCGATATCATTTGTCAAACCACCGCATCCAACAGCGGCCCGGTTTGCGGCGGAGGTACATTTAACCTGAATTCGGGAACCGTGGTTAATGCCACTTATTTGTGGACTGGCCCGGATTGCTTTACTTCAACCCTGCAAAATCCAACAGGCGTAACGGCACCAACCACGCCCGGTACATATGTTTATACGGTAATAGCTACCACACCAAGTGGTTCTTCATGTACGGCTTCTACCACCGTTACGGTTGGAACCAGGCCTTCATTAGGAAATGATTCTACCCGTACCATCTGTGCAGGCAGTACGGCAGACCTTACCAATGTATTTAATACAACGGGCTTAACCGCCACCTGGACCTATGGTGGAAACCCGGTAACCAATATAACGGCTGTTGGCCTTGCCGGTGTTTATGAACTGATTGCAGCTAATGCAACCGGATGTAAGGATACGGCATTATTTACCCTGGTGCTGGATACGGTTTCATCAACGGCAACCAGTGTTAATGCTAATTGTACAAATGACGGAACCATTACGGTTACCAATGTAACCGGTATAGCTCCACTATTATACGCTATCAGTTCAAACCCGGGCGTAAACCAGCAGTCAAATGTATTCCAGGCGCCTGCAGGTTCTTATGTAATTACAACCACCGACAGCCTCGGATGTACGGGAACCACCCCGGTAACTGTAGATTTTACCGACAACCTTAATCTTACCGTAAGGGATGATACAACGATCTGTAAAGGGCAGTCGGTAGTGCTATATACAAACAGCAATGCCAGTGCTTATAGCTGGACGCCATCAACAAGCCTTGATAATCCTTCCAGCGCAAACCCAACTGCTTCACCGGTTGTACAAACAAGTTATATACTTACGGCTACATTGGGTTCATGCACCAAAACAGATGAGGTTATAATATATGTAAGTGAATCAGTTACCGTAGATGCCGGGCAACCCATTACGCTCATAGTAGGAGACAAGGCGACCATTTTTGCAACCGCCACCAATGCAACTTCATATTTGTGGACACCGTCAACCGGGTTGAGTGCTACTACGGTATTAGCACCGATAGCGCAACCTACGGTTACTACGTTATATACGATTACCGCCACCAATGCATTGGGTTGTACTGCCAATGATGATGTACTGGTAACCGTTATACCATATTGCATCAGGGTTAAAAATGCGTTTACACCTAACGGTGATGGCATAAACGACCTGTGGCTGGTGTACGACCAGTATGATTGCCTGAAGAATGTAACGGTTAAAGTGTTTAACAGGTATGGTAACCTGGTGTATGAATCAAAGGATTACCGCAACAACTGGGATGGCCGTTACTCGGGTAAACCGTTGCCGGACGGTACGTATTATGCCGTACTGGAGTTTTCGCTTATCAATGGTAAGAAATCCATCATCAAGAGCGACGTATCAATATTAAGGTAATATAAGCTTCATATTTTTGATGGCCTGCTGTAACCCGGCGGGCCATTTTTTTATAAGAATGATCTTGTACTGCCGTAACTTTAAGTGAAAAGCACTTCACATGTATGCTGATGAAATACGCGATTACCTGTTAACGAAGGAAGATGTAACAGAAAGTTTCCCCTTTGGGGAAGACACGCTGGTGTTTAAAAGGAAAGCAAAAGTATTTGCACTGGTATCGCTTGACAGCGCCCCATTACAGTTTAATGTAAAATGCGACCCCGAAACGGCCTTGCAGTTGCGTGAAACATATCCGGGAACGGTATTACCCGGGTATCATATGAACAAGAAGCACTGGAATACGGTGGTTGTTGATGGCAGGCTGGCAAAAAAGCAGCTGTTGGAAATGCTGGATGATTCGTACCGGCTGGTGGGGAAGGGCGGCAAATAAGGTTTACTTTTTTTCATATTTCCAGTTACGGCCTTTGCCTTCGGCAATCCATTCTATGGCTGTTGCAAGCCTGCGAAGCCTGGTTTCTTCCGTTTTAGCTTCTGTAACCCATTGCAGGTATTCTTTTTTATGCGAGTAGGCGAAACCGTTAAAAACTTCCCGGGCTTTCTTGTTTTTTTCGAGGGCCTTTAGGAAGTAACCGGGAATAACCAGTTCTTTTTGTTCTTTATTGGATTTACCTGGCAGTTTGATTCCTTTATCATTCAGTGCCATGGCTTCCTTTATCCATGCGATGAGTTTTTTATCGGGGGGAAGGTCTGACAAAGCAGTAATGCGCCCCAGGTGTCCCATGGCCGTTTCTGCTTTGGCTTCCTGCATCATCACCGGGTCTTTCATTAAAGCCGCTTTCCAAAAGCCGAATGCGGCATGTTGTTTGAAAGCTGCCATATGGCACATCATTTCTCCCTTGTAATCAAAATGCGGAAAACTCCATTTCATCTTTTCTTCCACATCGGGGCAGGCACTGTGCACCAGTTTGCGGAGATGATTTAAAATGGGTTTGGCAAATACCGCAGACTTTTCAATATAGGCATCTATGGCTTTTGATTTTTCGGGCATATTGTTCCTGATGATACATACTAATATAGTAAAAAAGTAGCATAGTCTATGAATGTACTGTGCATTTTCCCTGGTGCAAGTCTTAAGCAGAATGTCTTGTGTCTCTTTAAGCTAGGAGGACTGTGACCGGTTTAAAAACCGGAATGCTGATGTAAAAATAAATTTATTTCAAAAATACTGCACAGGCACAGAATAACTGTTTTCAATTGCCGGTTACAATCAACCCTGTAAATCATACTGTGGTTCAGTGTAGAACCACATTATGATTGACGTGTGAAGGGCAAGACAGGCCCCTTGCCAGGTTAGATCCTTTGCGGTTGGTTTGTTTGCTTCTGACCATTAGCCTGATTTACATCGTTGGCTCAGTTAAAAGTAAAAAGCCAGTGTAGAAACACCGGCTTGATATGCATTTGAAAAACTGCATACGATAACAATTTAAAGGCTTCAATATAGCCCCTTAATAAATTCCCAATTATTATCTTCTTTTATTTCTTGCTGATTAAGCTCTTTGTTCTTTTTTATTTTTATTACATAAATATTCATTCTAATCAGTTGTATGGCTATAACAAAAACAAGGGTTATTGCAGCTATTACATAGTATGTTATATACATCGGCTATTTTTTTATTGATAAAATATAGTTGGCTAATTCTTCTCTGTCATCATCGGTAAGTTGCGCAAATGCAGGCATTTGGGGATAATCGGGACGTTTTTTCCCGGGTGCTTTTATCCATTGTTTCAATCCGTTTTTATCCGTTGCATATATCGTTGCCATTTCTGTCATTGGCGGACCTACCAATTTTTCGTTTTCTTTATGGCAACTGCTGCAATTCATTTGAAATATAGCCGCACCTTTTGCAACTGGTCCTAATGCAGAATCAAGTTGTAAGTCTGATTGTTCTATTGGTGGATTTTCTCTTGCTTCTTTACTCAATCTTTCAAATTCAGCTGTATTGGCTGCCATTAGTTTTTGATGTGGTGCTAAGGCATTTGCCCGATACACATGCCTGCCGCTGCCCATAAAAATTACAGTAATACTTAATGCTATAACCACTTTTCCAAAATGGTTGTCAATGTTTTCAGGCTTTCCTGTGATGGCTTTCCATATCCACCACATGGCTGGGATCGCAATAGACGCACCACTTAGTATTACTAAAATCAACCGCCAATCAAAACCCTTGGTAGGTAATGTTAGCATTACCAATGGGCCTATTATAAATTGGGCTACCGTGGCAGCCAATGTAAGCGAATAGGCTTTTCTCTTTATATCATACCTTGTTAGTCGTTCAAAGTATTCCTCAAATGGATAACTCTTTCTGCCCATGTACCAAAAGATAAATAATCCTGTCACCGCCATGGATGCAGTTATAAAGTGCAGGTATCTTGGAAATACATTTGGTAATAGCAATGCGCTGAAAAAACCCTTTACCGTACCCCATTTTTCGGGAAACAACATCAGGTTAACATTTACCAGAAAAATTAATGGAATGAATAAAAACAATGCAGTGGCTGTGGCAATGATGGCAATACTTAGCGGTTTGTTTTTATCCAGTACATGCCAGGTGTATTTGTTTAAATAGGTTAGTAAAAAAGCAACGGTTACCAAAGGTATAATGGCAATCCACATACCGCCGGTAAGCGATGTTGCTGTATAAAAGTGAGTGGCATACAATGTAGAAATACTTAACAAAGGTGCTACACCCAATACAACGGCAAGGCTTTTATTTACGGTTATCGTTCTGGAAATTTCGTGGGCAAGGTTGTGGTAGTCTTTATCTTTCAGCCCTATTATCTGGCACCATAATGTTAATACTGTGCCGCCAATCATCAGGTTTACAAAAATGATGTGGAGCAAAAACGATACTACCAATAATGTAATCAACAACCATTCCGGTAAAGGTAAATCCAATGGAATATTTCTTGGAACAGGCGTATTTATTTGTAGTATCTGGAACATAATTATTTGAACTGTTTAATGAGAAAGGGTCATTTATTTAATGCGGTTTGAATTTTTACCATTGAATCTGCATTATCCTTAACCTGTTTGTCAAGCAATTTTACAATTGCATCTACACTTTGATTTGGATTAACAACCACCCCTTCGTTTTGGGCTCCTTCAATTACATCGCCTGTTTGTTGTAAGTGTTTAATGTAAGCAGCCAATGCATCCAACTCTTTTCGGTTTCCCGGAAATTCGGGCATAAATGTTCTGCCATTATGCATTCCTTTTGTAAATGCAGCAATGGAAGCTTCCTCAAAAGATTTATCTTTCCCATACATTTTTTCAAATACCGTTACAATGGAATTGATGCCCTGTGTTGTGTGACAACGGCTACAAGTAAGTACAAACACATTTTTACCTGCTTCTACTTTATTGGTCTCAGTTACTTCTGGTGTGGATGTGTAGGTAGCATATTTAAGGATTCCGTCCCTTTTATACAATGGATAGTCTTCTTCCCTTAAAAGATTGCTATACATATAACCACCGATCACATAAGGCTTGCGGATAAATTCCCTTACCCTTTCAAAAATACCTAAGAAACCAAATGCCATAATGCAAGGAAACAGTACCATCGCAAAGTGTATCTTCTTCGGCTTCCATAAGCCCGCAATCGCAATAATTAGAACCGTAGAGATTGCTCCGATAATTATCCATTTTAATAAATCATAGTATTGAGCAAATTCCAATGTTCCAACGGCTGTACTCATATTATCTTTCATTGCCTGTGGCATGGCACGGTAATAAAAGATGGCACCCGCCAATGATAGCGGTGCCCATATAAGTATCCATACAGACGATTGTTTTACAGCCCTTGCCCTTATTTCGGAATTCTTTTTTGTAAAAATGATAGATAGTAAGTATCCAAAAATGCCACCTATTAACATTGCTGTTGGTGTACGGAAAAATAGTTGGGGCAAATAGATTGGATTGCTAAAACCGTTAAGTAAACTATGATGAGATTTCCAATTGCCCGGATCCATCATAAAACCTAAAATGGAAACGATGATGGCCATGGTTATCCACGAAAAAATAGACAAGAACCAACCAAATTTTATATGCCTTAATTTAGCATTAAGCGATTTGTTTGAATTTTTCCATGTGAGAAAATATATTAAAATTAACACCACTTCTGTAACAAATACCAGCCACTCAATAAACCATGCCCAATAGAAAACCCTAATTAAACTGGCGATAGATGCAGGGCTTACAACAGATACAGACAACCAAATGCCTACGCCTGTCATGGCTCCCAATGTAGTGGTGATGATAAACCCTACTTTCATCATTTTGTACACCATTGAATCCCATTCAGGATTGGTGATTTGGCCGGCATGGCTGTTCATTACGCCTTGCTGTTCTAATCTTGTGATGTAAGGGATAAAACCAACAGCCAATCCATGATTAATACATACATGCAGAATGGCAATGAGAGCTATTAAGAACCTGTCATTGAGCCAATCTAAATGAAACATGGGAAAATCCATAGCCTAAAGAATTTAAGCTGCAAAGTTCCTTCGCTAATGGCGTATGGCATAAAAATGAGAATGCTGGATGTTTAGAAAAACAATCCTGATTTATTCAGTAATGTGATTATTTGTTTTGAAAATTGGAACAGGTAATTTCAAAAAGAGTGATTCGCATTTAACTAATCAACTTAAATCTAAGTTAGCCGATTCCGGTCAAAATTATTTACTGGCTGGCAATAGTTTAATATAGCTGACCTTAAAACGGTTATTCACAATTTCACCCTGTACCTCGGCTTTGCGGATGGCATTGCAAAAGCCCATCTTTCCATGTGCATCGCCAAATGAATCAATGTCTGCACCATCAATAAAATAAGCCTTGCCCTTAATACGTACAGCAAGGTCGCAGCTTGTGCCTTTTAAATGAAATTTGCATTCACCGCAGGAAACTTCAACCGTCTGAATCTTTTTGGTTGCGTCGGGTTTTGAAATATGAGGCTTATTGTTTTGTGCATTTGTAACGTGAAATATAAGAGTGAAAATAAGGATGCTAAATATTGATTTCATAAAATTGATTTTAGATTAGTTGTTTTTTATGGTATATTATTTTTTATCTAACAATTCATTCAGGTATTTTTTACCGGTATTGGCTATTTCCCAATTTATCTGAAATATGCCTCCTGACAGCAATGCAAAATCTTTGAAACCATATTTACTTAAAAATTCTGCTGCCAAATATAGTTCAGGAGGCATCATCATATTATCATAAATCACCAATTTTTTATTTCTGTAAGGCTGCAATGCTTTTTCCGATAATCTCGAAAGTGGAATATTTACTGCATCTTTCAATCTGCCAACATTCTTCCACGCAACTGTGTCTGTACTATTAAATTCAGTTACGGTTCTTATATCTAATATCGCTACGTTCCCAGATTTGATCCATTCTAACAATTCGGAAGATAAGATTGACGGGTATTTTAGTTGCAAAAAAGTTCTTTGAGATGCTGGAACAGTATTCCGTAATTCGTCTAATCCATAAAATAATACCCCAACATTTTTAAAACCTTTTTCTATAAGTAGATTGGCAACTACCGGGCTTACGTCACCATAGTTGTCAATTAAAATTATTTCCTTTGTATTATCGAATAGCGTAATACTATCTATACATTTTGAATTATCAATGTGTTTTACTCCTTTTATATACCCGTAACTCCTGTCTTGTTCGTCACCGCCGTTACCGTAATAAATACTATCCGGCCTTACATCAATTACCTGGACCCTGCTGTTCTTTAACTTTCCCCCGAGATCAAAAGGGGAAATCAGATTGTATTTTATCCTGGTTTCATAATATTTATTTCTTAACGGGAAAGTATTATTACCCAACAGATTCAGGTAACTCATTCCACCGTTTATATTCACAACATTTTTAAAAGAGCTATCTGAAAGCTGTTTGGCAAGCCTCCTGGAACGCATACTATGGCTGCAATATAAGTAGATAGTGTCTTCTTTATGCTTTAAAAGGTCAGCATAGTATTTGTTAAATTGGTAATAATCTATTTCGGCAGCACCCCGTATGCGGCCCTGGTTACTTTGGGTATATTGTGACGTGTCATTTCTTTCTCCGTCAGTTCTAATATCAAAGAAAACGAGGTGAGGGTTCTTTTCAAGCCTATAAAAAAACTCATTCCAATCAATTGTTCGGAAAGACTTATTATCATAGCTGTAATTCTGGCTAAAAGATAAAAAGCTTAATAGGGCCAGAACCAAACTGATGCTTATTTTTTTAGTTGTTTTATTCATTTTATAATCATTAAGATATGCTAAATATTGCAGGTTTAGGGATTTATCTGCTTAAAACCGCCTGTGTAATCATTTTTGAAACCATCATCACCAGGCCTAATAAAAACAGTAACAATGAAATCCGGTTAATACGGTGCATCGCTTTTATTGTGCTATTATCTGTTTCAGTTTCGTTTTTTTTACTTAAGAAAAGATAATCTGCTATCAAATTAAATATTTTCATTTTAATTTATTTATGTTAATCAATTATTTGGAATAAGCCTCCGGGGCTTTTTAAGAACCCTTCTTTACATTCTTTGCTGAAGGGGTTTTACGCTTTCTTTTTAAATCCGTCGTCATTTTCATAAATCTAAAAGCCAGCACGCTTCATACAATGTTTTACTTGCAGGAAAACCATCAGTATGATAAGTGTTAGTAAACTTCCTGATAGTATGATTGATTTCCGCATATACGTGATTTGCTTAATTACTATTGAATAGCCAATTGATTAAGCGAATGATGTTTTCATGCTGCAGGAAAATTATCATACCTGTAATCAGGATTAATAATATTTGTATAAACAGCCTTGATTTATTAAATCTTTTTTCGTGTTTTTTGATTACTTCAGACGTTTCCATGAATTTTAATTTTAAGATTAGTTTTAATTGGCCGGCTTCCATTTTCCAGCCTGTCATTTTATTAGTTTGGCTTTACCTTTATTATCTAAATCCTGTTCGGCTTTGTTTAAATGAGTGTTTTTTTTTAATGATTTGTTTTCCTGAAACTTTCCGGCGTTGTACCAGTGTTCCTTTTAAAAAATGTGATGAAATAGGAGGGGCTTTCAAACCCTAATTTATGCGCCACTTCTGCTACTGATAGTGTGGTGTAATGAAGCAACCGCTGGGCTTCAATCGTAACACGTTTACGGATAATTTCTCCACCAGTAAAACCTCTGTATTCATGACAAAGTTTATTCAGGTAGTTGGTAGTGATGTATAGTTTAGCTGCGTAGAAAGATGGAGTTTTATGATGCAGGAAATGCTCCTCAACCAATTTTTCAAACATAATTAGTTTATCTTCTTTACTGTTTTTGTTATTTATTATTTTATGTGGATGCAGGCTCCTGTCTAAATCGTACAATAAGATATTAAGATATGACCGTAACACATTCTCAGCACCTTTATGATGGCCGCCGAATTCATATTGCATCAGGTGCAAAAGGTTAAGCCATTTCCCGGTTTCTCCTCCCGATAAACGGATATAGCTTTCTGCATCTTTTTTTAAAAATGAGAATTGATACAATACATTATTATTGTACCGCAGCGAAAAAAATGCTTCGGTAAAGCAGATAATATTGCCTTTGGCATTCCTGTTTATGTCTAAACTGAATACACTGTTAGGTTTTATACAAATTACTTTTTGCTGGTCGAGGCGGATGGTTTGTTTGTCCAGTTTAACCATACCGTTGGCATCCTGCACAAACAGCAACATATAAAATGCCTGCTTATGAGGATGTTCTAATTGAGGAAACTTTTCCAATATTCGGTCAAGTTCACCAATCCAGAAAGATTTATTTGTTTTAAAAATACTAACAGGGTAAACAGCGATATCGCCTGTTTTTATACCCATGTAAAAAATTATTGTTTAACGCTAAAATTCGCTTGACTAAACAATAATGGATGGTGGTTTGAATACGGAACGAAGATGTTCGGATGAATTAAAAAAAGTATTGTGGGCAGGGTAGGAAATATTTCTACCTATAAAAAGGGGGTGTTGAAACGTTTCAACTGAAAGATTTTCATAAAGCAGGTTAATTTCTTTTATTTTAAAGTCAGGATATTTTTGTTGTTGTTTTTGGTCCAGGTTCAATTGGTTTTCTAAGTAGCAGGAACCTTTACAAACAGGAATAGCTTCAAAACGGTTTATACAAAGATTGGCAGCTATATAAGCCTGGTTGATTTTAAAAGCAGCCATAATCCACAGCTGACTTGTACTTTGTACAAGAAAGGCAACTATCAGTAATATGGAAACTAATTTTTTCAATGTTGCAAAAGTAACACTAAAAGTCTTGAATTAAAAGTGTTTGAATGTCATTTATCAGCCGTTGGGTTTCTTCCGGCTTTGTTCCGTTATATACACCACGTATATGCCTGTTTTTGTCTATCAAAAGTAAGCCCCCACTATGTGTAAAGCCTCCGGGGGCCGTACTGTCAGGATAAGCGGCAGCATAATAGGAATGTTCTGCAAGATTCATAACGCTGTCCTGGTTGCCAGTTACAAAATGCCATTTAGCAGAAGGTACTCCCAAGGAATTGGAATAAGCTTTTAAACGTGGAATACTATCATGCTCCGGGTCAATACTGTGCGATATAAAAAGAACGTTGTCGTTTGTTGCAAAAGATAAATAGGCTTTGTACATTTCTTTTGTCATTTTTGGGCAAATAGTGGGACAGGAAAGAAATATGAAATCAGCTACATAAATTTTATTGGCAAATGTTTGATTGGTTACTGTTTTTCCGTCCTGATTTGTTAATGCAAAATCGGCAATCGTGGGATATGTTGTGTCACTTCCTGCAATAATTGGGTTACCCAAAAATGGTAATTGTTTTTGTGTTTGATTGCAGGAACCCAAAAGCAGCATGCAAATTACCGATACATAAATTTTCATTATCTGTATTTTGTTACCCTTCAAAGGTAGTTTGTCTTGCTGAATTGTTGAACTTTTGCAGGTTAATAACTTGTCTGTCGGGTGCCAGATGGATATGGGGTGTTTTGACTGCTCAAATTAAAAGGCTGGTTGTTATGATTAACTAATTGTAACTCTTTTACTACGTTGGCTTATGGCGGAGGGGTTTGCATGGATAGCAGATTTGCTGCAATGGCATTGGGCAGTGAAGGATTTAGCATTGAATATCCTGTTACTTGATGGTGAACCAACTGTTGAAATAGGGTTTGTCTCGTCCTGAATTTTGTTGCCTGTTTTTTGATTTTCACACGGCCCCAGGCGCAAGACTCCCGAGTATGTCTTGTGTCTCTTTAAGCTAGGAGGTCTGTGACCGGTTTAAAAACCAGAATGCAGATAATGGTAATATAATTTTAGTATACAATACGAGTATTCTATAACATACAAATAAATCTATGATAACGAAAAGACCGAAAATTCAGCCTTTGAAATCCACATATACATGTATATTATTCCACTGATTTAATTTCAATTGCAATTTCTATTTGTCACTATAAAAGGAGCTTATTTTTTCAAGATCCACCGTGCGGAAATTTATCGCGGTATTTTGCGGTAACACCTGCCGGCGTGCATAGGTAGTTTTGTTCCAGCTCCATATTTCATTTCTGCCGCTTTCGCCAATAACAAGCAGGTCGGGGAAACCGGTTTTGCCATTCAATATAGCACGTACGCCTTGCCCGATACGGCCGGGAGCGGGCCGGTATGTACCGGAAAGATCCTTAACATAGCAGGCATATTTGTAAATGGGCAGTATCAGGGCGGTTGTTTTAACCCTGATGAATATTTCTTCAATGCCGTCGTTGTTAAAATCAACGGGAAAAACCCTGTATTGTATCTTAGGCTCGCCTTTCCTGTTTTTTTCAAGGGTATCCATCGCCGTTAGTTCTGTAATTTTTACCAGTTCGTTTTTTTCTTCGGTGGTAAGTTTGGTTTTTGTATTATTGAACAGGTAAGCGGCAAGTGGCGACAACGTAGCCGGTATGGCTGTGGCTGTTTCTTTACGGGAGGTGGGGCCAGGTGTCAGTACTGGCTGCTTGTGTGCCGTATCCGTATCCCGGGCACCACTATTCTTTATTGCTTTTTGATAAGCCGGGCTTATGTCTTCTTCAATAGACTTGTCTGTTTTTAGCGGAAGCTTTTGTTTTTGATAAACCTGGTATATATTTCCATTCCAGCGGTACACAGTAAACTTTGTAGGAATGATGTTATTCATGCCGCCGCATTCGGGCGGAGAACCTATTAAATCGGGGAAATCCAAATTGGATGTTATCCTGGAATATAGCCTTGTTTCTTCGGCCATTGCTTCCTGCAATTTATAGTTACCGGTTTTGTCTTTAATAAATAGTTGTATTGGCTGCGTGCAATGGCAGCCGATATAGCAACCAGATTTCCGTAAAAATATCTCTTCAACAGCATCCCGGTTCATGTCGGTTGGGAAAATATCAACCTGCGAACTGCGTTGAATATCATCTTCGGTATATTTTTTATAACGGTCTTTGTCATTTTCAATATAAGTAAGCAGCGTATCTTTTTTTCCGTCCTGGTCATCATCATAAACCAGGTAAATGATATCCTTTGCAAAGAACAACTTTTCCTTTTGGCTTAAGTTTGTCTTCACCCTGTTAAAAAGTATGTCTGCTACTTTTGCCGGGTTATTTATTACCTGGATAGGGCTGTTATTTGATTGTGCCTGCAATGTATGTGCAATCAATTGTAATAAAAGCAAGGCGGGAAAGGTTCTCATTGTGATTGTTTTTACTAATGTATGGAATTTATCCATTCACTGTCGCAAGACTTCCGCAGGATATCTTTTATCTTTTAATTTACCCGGTCTGTAACCGGTTAAGACCGAAATGTAGAGAAAGGTATTCATTTATTTATGCATTTAAAAACAGCAAAACGGAAATTTTTGGCTTGTTTCCGATCCATAGCTTTTTAATATATATCTGTTAAATGTTTCAAAATAAGGCTGAAGTATCAAATTATTATCATACTTTGAAAATCAAAGTACTTTGTAAAACTAAAAAAATACATTATGAAAACAAGTAAGGAATGGATTGAGCATTTCACAGAAAATGCAACACAGCAAAGGGTTAATTGGAATCTAAGCCCTGTTATTACGCAAGAGGAAATAAACGGAATACTGGCCTCCTTACAGGCCTGGCAGCTCGGGGAAACATCAGATGGGGCTCATTTAATACATGCTTCCACAAAGTATGCAAACAGGATAAAAGACCCTGATTATGTACATGCAGTAAAATTGTTTATAAAAGAAGAGCAGAAGCACGGGAATAACCTGGGTAAGTATCTTGATTCCATTAAGCAACCAAGGGTGGCTCATAATTGGGGCGATACAATATTCCGGAAAATAAGGTATTTCAATACGAATATGGAAATATGGACTTTAGCGGTGATTACTGTGGAAAGTGCAGCACAGGTTTTTTACCAGGCGTTGAAAGATGCAACATCATGTAATCTTTTAAAACAGATTTGCACCGACATCTTGATTGATGAAGCTTATCATATAGAATTTCAATGTGAAAGAATGCAAATCATATATAAAAGTAAGCGTCCCTGGTTACATTTCATATCTCGCTTTATTTACCCGTTTTTTTTCTATTCCACTGCTTTGGTTATCTGGTTTGCACACCGTCAAACATTCAAAGCCGGGGGTATAGGTTACAGCAGGTATGCACGAAAAATGAAATTCAAATATTGTAAAACACTTCATAAGATTACATCACAAAAGTATAAAATCAGTGATTTTGAAAAATTTCATGAAATGAAAGAAATTACTGTCGCATGATCAGACTAATTTATGAATACCCTCTCTAACGCAAGACGTCCGCAGGATGTTATGTGTCTTTTTCTAGCTGGCCGGCCTGTGACCGGTTTATCAAACTTAGTGCTAAATAATAAAGTAATTCATTTCAAAACTACTTTGTATGGTTAAAAAAACTGTTTTCAAGTACAGAATAAAATCAGCCCTGGAAATCCCCGCAATCGTGTATCTCAAATTTTCTGATATCCGCTTCACTGCTGAAATACTCCATAATTTTCAGGCTTTTGTCCGGCTTAAAACCACCTGTAATTTTTATCCTGTAAACCGGTCCCTGGTTTAATTTTTCAATTATCAATGATCCTGCTGAAAATTGAACTTCCATGTGCTGGTTATTCAGGGTGAGTTTTACTATATCAAAAACCAGGTTATTGGTTGAATCGCAAATATTGCTGAATCGTATTTTCCCTTTTTCTATGGCAATATTTGCCAGGTTGCATTCGTAGCACATGCCTGATGTGCTGATACCGAATTTTTTGTACACATCTGTGCTGTTGGTATCTATTATTTCTACAGCTACCAGTTTAAGCCGGAAGGCAGTATCATATTTTTCGGTAACTGATACTGAAGGGCTGTCAGTTATGATTGGCTGATTGTTCCCGGTAAGCTGCTGTTTCTTTGTACTTTCCGTATTACAGGAGAAAAGCAGGATTAACAGGCATAGGGTAGAACAGGTTTTAATACGCATACATGTAAGATTTTATTTGTCCCTGCCAATCCGTTGATTTACGGGAACAGGAAAACAGCGACTTTTTTTGATCAATATATACTTTCAAGAATGGCTGCCACCTTCAACCTGGATCTGGTTGATTAATAATGGATAATATTTATCTTCCAGCACTTTAACATGCCATCGTTGATGCCCGGCGATGATAAAACCAATTGCCAGAACCGAATATTCGCCTTTAAAACCAATACCGGTTTTAAGAGACATTTCACGGGTAAAACTGTCAAAAAGTTTTATAGTTGATTTCCTGACCAGGATTGCCTCTTCTATCAAATCTTCTAACGTTCTGGAAGTTGCATTTGCCAATTTACCATAGTTTTCCTCATCAAAAGGAGTAACCTCTTTCTCACCACGGGCAAATGATAATGCCCTGTAACTAAAAACCCTTTCTGTATCTGTTAAGTGTTGTAATATATCTTTTACGGTCCATTTGTTTGGTGCATATGTATTATTGCCTAACGAATTCCACTTCTCAATGGGTGCATTTTCCAGTTCATACAAACTAATAGTTAACGCGGTTTTTAAATCCACTTCATTTGTCATGTTGATATACCTGTCAAAGTATTCAGGCATCGGTTTAATTTGCGACCTTGTCATATAAAATTTTATTTTAGATTATTAGTATGTATTAGGCATGTATGTTGTTCTAAATGCCGTATAATATGGGCCTGTTTCCTGCACAATGATACAAACTATCAAACGTATATGAAAATAAGCATGGTTTACTGCTGATAAGCCAACAAACCAGTTAAAGGCAATTGAAACTTATTAAATTGCCGGTAATGAATTTGCCGGATCATATTTACGTGGCTGCTAACCGGGTGGAACCTGCACTTAAATGTCATTATACATGATTTTATTACCTGGATGACCGGTTGTTAACCATTTAGTTTGAGCTATTAACAGCATTCATTAAATTTTTACTGAATTGCTGTGTTATTATATCAGGAAAGAGAATTTACCTGCGGTTACAACAAATCAATACAATAAATTAATACTTGCTTTTTTAAAATCCTGCAATGCGGATATTTTAGCATTACGGAATGATTATTTTATCGTTTAATAGCATTTTTAAACTGTTCTTCATAAGTATTTACAGCTTTAAGGGCATTTGCATTGTTTTCATATTTTATTTTCAGCCGTTCAAATACCGCTGTTGCCCGCGGGTCGGCAAGTATTGAAATCAACAGTACATTATTAAAAACATCATTTATGTCATTCCCTTGCATGGCTTTATCAAACCTGTTAAGGATGATTTCGTAACCCAAACTTCCCTTGTTCAGCGAAGCCAAAGTAGTTGCTGCATAAACAGGGTAGTCCCAGCCACCAGCGCCCAAAAACCAGCGCGGCGAATGATTGTCATTCAGTATGTTCAGGGCAAGCGGGGCAGCCCGTTCATCTCCTAAGAATCGTAAGCCTGTTAAAGCCGCCATTTTACTTTGCCCTTTCCACGAAGGCTTATCCATCAGTTTCACTAAAGCTTCAAATGCTTTGGGGCTTTTAGTTTTGCCTAATGCTACGGCTGCATTGAAAATCACCCTGTCGCTACTGTCGTTTAAATGCCTGATAAACAGATCTGCATTTTCTGCCATGTTTTCATTTCCCAAAATAGAAATGGCATTGGCTTTCAGCCATGATTTTTCGGTTTCAATTATATTCAATAGAACAGCTTTCACTTTTATGTTGAATGGTTTTGGCAACAGGCTGTTCAATATGTTCAGTACTGTGATTTTAAAACGCCAGTATGCTTCACTTTCAGCAATTGTTAACAGTGAATGATATATGATTTCCCTGGCAGATGATGCTGTTCCGCTGTCTTTATAAATTATTGCCAGTTCATTTAACGCGTTTATTCGGGCTAGTACATCATTGCTCTTTTCAAATTGGCTGAGGTATTCCTGCATGCTTTTTTGCATGGTGATTTCTGCGATCCAGGCATTTTCATAATTTACATTTACATAAGCTGGTTTTTGCAATAATGGAAATGTGAACTGATTCTCTGCTTCAGGTTTCAAATGTACCATATGTAAACATCCGTCTATTTCAATCTGCATGTTACCCTGGAAATAATTTACTTGCCGGTACGAAGCATTGTTCAATTGTTGCAGGCTTTGGGTAAGTGTAAGTTTTAATACATTCCGGGAAGAATCAAAGTAATATGATGCTGAAAAGCCTGGTTGGCGCGATGTATAGACCCATTGGTCAAAAAACCAGTTCATGTCTTTTTTAGTGACGGTTTCAACTACCTGTTGGAAATTTTTTGTTGTAACAGATTTAAACGCATAATCTTTCAGCAACAGCCTGATGCATTTTTGCATATTTTCTGATCCGATTTCCAATTCTAAGAGACGTAAAACCAATGTACCTCTGGAGCGCAGCGTATTTGAGCCTGTAACGAACTCATTCAGATCTTCTATGTTTTCAACTACCAGGGGTTGTTGGTTGCCATCTTTCCAGTCGCCCATGGCGGCACCCATATCAAAATTGTGATACCACATCATGTATTCTTCATTGCCATGTTTTTGAGCGGCATATTTTCCTTCTAAAAAGTGGGCTAATGACCTGGTTAGCCAGATATCATTCCACGAACCTGATGACAGCAGGTTACCAAACCATTGTGATGCCAGTGCTTCTGCTTCCACTCCGTCCCACAGATAAAGGAAATCTTTGTGTGTCCTGTCATCATCTATAAAATTATCGGAAACAGTGCTTACCATATGTTGCCCGGTCATACCTGGAAAAGGGTAATCCTGCACCATCACTTGTGAATAATGCGGATAAGGATAAGGAATTCCTGTATAGTCAGAAAAATAAGCAGCCATATCTGTTAACCTGTTGGCGCTTGCAACGGCTGCTTCCCTTTCGTCGGGATAGCAATACGTATTAAATGCTGTATGATTATAATATTGCTGAATTTTCACATACTCACCAACAATGATATTTGTAAGATAATTCGGATATGCAATGTCTGTTTTATAATGGAAAGTTTTAGTGCCGTTCGTATTGAGTTTTGTATCAACCAATTTTCCATTGGATATTACAGTCAGCTCTTTATCAACAGTTGCTGTCAATTCGGTCGTTCTTGTATCGTTAATAGATTCTATACAGGGGAACCAATATTTATTGCCTTCCCCTTCACCATTGCTCCATAATTGTTTTTTTCTTGCAGGCGTGTTACTGTTAGGATGAAAAAAGCGGATCCCTTTGCCGAAACTTCCTCCTAAATTATTCGGGTCGCTTTCGTTCACATAATTTGTATGATAATCTATTTCCAAAATAATTTCAGAAAGGGCCGGATAGGTTTTATCTAATTGGATAACCAATCCTTTCGGCTTGTCTTTGCCATCGTATTGATATGAGAGCGGTTTATTATTTCCTGAACGTACGGAATGTATTGTGAGATAACCAGCATCCAATTGTATGTTATCAGCCTGCTTTAAGACAACTACATGTATCGTTGCTGTTCCTTTTGCCTGTTTTTTATTCCAATCAAACTGCAGATTAAGTTTAATATGGAGTATATCAACTTCCTTTTGTGAATATTGCGAGGCATAAAGTTGGGTATTGCATATACAAAAAGAACAAAAGCAGAAAATAGCAAGTAACCTTAGCATTTGCAGTATTATTTATGATATTAAGAATACTGCAAAGTTTGTATGGTTTATTAAAGGGGGAAGGTCAAATAAAGGACATTTTCAGCCAATACGGTCTTTTATTATTCTTAGTAACTGTTTTTCACTTTTTAGTCCTACCTGTTTGGCTATTTGGCCCCTGGAAAGGTCAGGGTTGTTTAACAATGTGCTGGCTTTTTCAATCCTGATCATTGTTCTGTAATTCAAAACCGTACAGCCGGTTTCCCGTTTAAAGATGCGGGTAAAATTCCGTTCGCTCATATTTGCAACTTCCGCTAACTCTGCAATACTCATTGGTAAATGGATGTTTTCAATCATGTAGTCCTGTGCATTGTGAATGCCACTGTGTATATGGTTCCTGAATTGAAGGAATATATTATTTTGTGGGCTTAAGCCTTCTCTTCTATAATAAATGACCAATTCTCTTGCCACTTTGTGAGCAAAATGGCCGGATTTTAATTTTTCGATGATATGTAAAAGCAGATCAATCCCGGATGCTATACCTGCACTTGTGTAGATACGTTTGTCTTCCTGGAACAGCACATTTTCTTTTACCTGGGCTTTGGGGAACATTTTTTTCAGCTTTTCCGTTATCTGGAAATGAGTGGTACAATTGATTTGGTCCAATAGTCCTGCATAACCTAATACAAAAGCCCCTGCGCAAATACTCACAATGTTTATTCCGGACAAATAACAACTGTTAATCCAGGAAAAAAGCTCTTTATTGGCTTTAAAATCATGTGATAGCAGATACTTGACCCTTGCTCCCGGAATAACCAGGAAATCGCCCCGGGAGAGATTCATTTCTGAAAAATGTTTTTGCTTTCCAATGTTTAAGCCTGCAGAAGTTTGAATGGGAGAATCAATTCCGCAATAGGTTATGGTAAAATCTGCTCCAAAACCGATCGCTTCATGGATAGCCTGGTCAGGGCCGGCCAAATCCAATAGATGCAGGTGGGGTAATACCAGGAAGGCAAATGTTGTTGGCATAGGGGAATGAGGTTGTATTATAACTTTTTGGTTAGGTTACTATTTATCTAAAGTATCAATTTTTTTGAAGTTTTATGTTAAAGTTGATAAAGCCTGGTTACAGGTTTCCCTTCAATGGGGCAAGACTTCCCCGTTGGCGGTATTATTCTTTTTTTCTTATGTATTCATCCGTAAAATGTTGTGTATGCTTTGGTTTCGCAAATTTGTCTGCATTATATGTTTTAGAGTTTCCTTTAGGAATGGAAAGCGAAATCCATTTTTCGTTGCATAATAATTTCCCGATAAATACAATCTGGCCAACATGATATGGATAATGGGCAAGTTGCCTGTTAATGGCTTCTATAATTGTGTGTCCCTGGTTTCGAATAAATATTTCCCTGGTTAAATCCTTTTCTGTCAGGGTATTCAATGCGTTGAATAAGCAGGACCAGCCTTCATTCCATTTTTCCAGCAGTTCAGCTCGGTCGGCCATATCATTTTCAAATTCAGCATCTCTTTGCCTCCATTCTTTTTCTCCATCTGTGGTTAAAAAATCAGTCCACCGCGAAAGCATATTTCCCCATAAATGTTTTACAATAGTTGCTATACTATTGCTTTCTTCACTTACCTGAAAGAAAAGCTGTTCATCTGTTAGTTGCGAAAATGTTTTTTCTCCAAGCATTTTGTAATACTCAAATTGTTTTTTCGCACTGTTTAAGTAGTCATTTTTCATAAAAAAATATTTCTTACAATTTCTATCAGTTTCGGGGTATCAATAGTTGCCGGCTGGGCACCGTGTAAAGCAGTTCGCATATCGGTGGTAATGATATCCGGCCGGCGCTGATGAACATCAAGTTACAGCTTTTGTTTTATGATTCATGATCCGGCCTGGCAGAACCCGGAAAACCATTACTGGCGCAAGACTTCCGCCGGATGTCATGTGTCTTTTTAAGCTACCCGGTCTGTTACCGGTTCAAAAGCTATATATCCCAACCCGGCATCTTGCCTTATTATGAGAGGGCTTAAAATATTGTATATGTAAACAAAGCAGAGATAAGGGAAGCCAAATGGATAGCTGAATACTATCCCCCATTACTGGCGCAAGACTTCTGCAGGATGTCTTGTGTCTTGTTAAGCTACCCGGTCTGTGACCGGTTCAAAAACAATAAAGACCAACCTGGCATCTTACCTTATTATGAGAGGGCTTAAAATATTTTATATGTAAACAAAACAGACATATTGGGAGCCAAATGGATAGCTGAATACTAGCGCCAACCTGGGTTTAGAAAAAAAACATAAAGGAATAGAAATTATTTGTTTTATTTCTTTTGGAGCCATAGAACAAATTCTTTGAAGGGTTCGGTCCAATAACTTTCCTCATGTCTGCCACCTTCACTAATCAGGACTGTAGTCTTTATATTTTTATTTTGAGCAAGTATATCATTAAAGTCATTCAGTACTTTGGGTAATTCCATAATACCTTCGGCCGTGCCGCCATAAAAAAATATTTTTGAATGCAGCTTATTAAGCTGTTTTTTGCTGTCTGATATTAATGAATCAACTGAACTGTTCCAATAGGCTGGTGAAAATACTGCTGCCGAACCAAATATGTCCGGGTATTTTATGGTAGCATAATATGATATAAGACCTCCCATAGAGCTTCCGCCGATTGAAGTGTTTTCGGCGCCTTGTTTTGTTCTGAAGTTTTTATTAATATAAGGTATTAAATTGTTGATTATATAAGCAAGATAGCTGTCGCCCAATGGCATGTTCAATTGTTTGGTTTTATAGGGAGAATATTCTGCAAACCTGTTAGCGCCGGCTGAGATGCCAACAACAATAAATTCAGCCTCTTTCTTTTTATTGAGAGAATCTAGCACTTCATCAATTTCCCATGCTTCTCCATTATCGGTAATTGCTTTATCAAAAAGTACATCCCCATCGTTCATATAAATAACCGGGTATCGTTTTTGGCTTTTTTGGTAGCCAGGCGGGAGATAGACGGAGATTTGTTTTTTTACTTTTAGGGATGGTATATACATGCTGTCCAGTACCCGGATATTTTTTGAAGCGGTATGCTTTTTTTCAATTAAATCTGACCAGCCATTAACATCAATTGTAACGGTAGTATCACTCAAAACCTGTAATAAACGGTTTTGTATGCCGAAGCCCTGGGCGTTGCTTTCATATGATTTATCAGTTCCCCGGTTAACTTTATACTGGATAAAATATTTTCCGTCATATTTAAATGAAAGTGAGTATTGTCCGTCTCTTTTTTTAAAGAGGTATGCGGTATCCCCGGTTTTCCAGTTGTTTTGTTCTAATGAGAGATAGAATTTTTCGCCCTGCCTGTTGTCATCATTTGGCAGATTTAAAATGAATTTTACTTCATATTGTCCAAGAACAGTTTGAACGAATATAGTTGAAAGTAATATTACAAATAGCCGTTTCATGAGTTGATTTATAAATTATGCTTTACGGGCATCGCCTGCTGCTATGTTGTGTGTTCGTTTTACAATATTTATGTTAGTTTTTCTTTCTTTTTAACTTGCTAATTCCGGATATATCGCAATGCAATTCAGTACTCGAAAACGTACCTACTAAAGAAAGTTCATCATTTTTACATTCAATGGTAAGTTTCATTTTTATGAGACAATTTGCAATAGGGTCTTTCGGTTTCAACACTTCGGTTTCTTCTAAATAAATCATATTGTCGGAAATCTTTTTATAATGCATCCTGGCCACAACTATGGTATCTGTTCCATCCTTTTTTTGTCCCCTGCAATAACTAAATACTTTATATGTAGAATCACTCGTTGGTTGAAAAAAAAGTTTTATAATTGATTGATAAGCCGGATACGTCTCCTGGATGTTCACGCCAGTCCATTCGCCAGATAAGGTTTGTGAAACGGAGATAAGCCTAATTGAGCTAAATAAAACAGCCAGTAAAATTCTTTTCATTTTTATATGATATGAACTTGGATGCATTGGAAATGAGGCTCAACGGGCAGGGCATTTGCGCAGTTTGGGCATTTGAATCTTCTTTGCCGGTTTGCTGATGATTAAATGTACAATAAAATTTGAATTTGAACGTAATGACAGCCCTGGCACCACGACTGATAGCCAATAGCTGGTGATTATGTACTCGTAGAACAGGTAAACTAAGATTTTTTGTGAGTAACTGTTGAAAATACATGCGACTGCCCGAAGATTCGTTAATACCTTGTTATGTGCAGGCTATATTTCATTCACTGCCTCAAGACTTTACTTAATTATACTTTAAATACTTAATACCAATATATGTTTTTGCGTCTGATTCTTCAATAAATACTTTTACTTGGCCATCTTTTTGAATTTCAAAAGTGACTTTTGGAAATCCCATGCCACCCTCAAATTTATTATTGCCAATATATTTTAAACTATCACTAATCTGTCCATTTTGTTTCATTAACAACAAATCATCCCATTTCATAAACTCATAAATATATCCATCACCAAATTCGTAAAGTCCAGAAATCTTTTCGTATACTTTTCTATCAAGTGGGATTTCCTTTTTCATAATAATGTTGAATACAATTTCACTTTCTTCCGAATTATTTTTAGAGATTGGCAAAATCCTGTTTACGGCATTTGGATCGGAAGCCCATTTGTCTGTGTCAATATACTTTCCATCTTTGAAATAAATTTGCGTAATTAAGTCTTGTTGATTTGGTACAGAAACTCTCATGTGAATATGTGCAGGGCGCCAGGAAGTATCGTCATTTTGGTCAGCTTTGTATGGTACAGGCAAAATTGTTTTAAATTTATATTTTCCATCAATTTTTGTTTTTTGCATGCCACGATAATTATAATCGTCCGAAGTATTATCGTAAATCTCTTTTTCATCACAATGCCATATTTCAACTAAAGCATTGCTGATTGGTGTTTTTCCATCTTCTTTAAATATGTAGCCTTTTAAAACAATTGGCAGCCCAGTGGAGCCAGGCAATCTGAGATTCGTTCTTATTGGCGAACCTGGACGATAAAATGGACCAAGAATATCGGTTGTAGTTGGTGAGTTGCTCCCAAAATTTTTGCCATTCCAGCTTAGATTTCCAAAAGCACTTATACTAATGGCTGTAAGAGTAGTACTTTTAATAAATGTTCTTCTTTGCATAATTATTCATTGGTCTTTTAGAAATGGATGCTCGCATAGCTTGCACACAACGAAATGTATTTTCGAAGCGAGGGATATAGAACTCGTCCGCCCGTTGCCACTGACTAAAAGTACTGAAATATTTGAATTTGAACGTGAACACAGTCAGTCCTCCGCGGCGGATAGCAAAAATCGCTGGCGACTTAGCAGACGTCCAGCTGGTAGCTGAAGATTTTTAGCGATTAAATGCTGAGTTTACTGCTTTCCGCTGAAGTTTTACAAATACACTGTTATGCGATGCGCTTCTATCAGTCAAGACCAACAGAAATTGCCTGCAAAAAATGATTTTCCCCGAATTATATGCCAGTAAGCTGGGTTGGCTGAATTTGTAAAAACTTTCACCTGAACCTGATCATCGCTCATAAGAAGTTTTTCTTCTTCTTCCAAACGAAGAACTTCGGGTCCTCTATATCTTCTTTGTAGAAGTGAACCGCTATTATTTGTAATTTGATGGCGGGCTAAAAAACTTATTGTGGTTGGTGGTAAATCAACATACACTTATGTATTGACAGCATCAAACGGCGATTCTATTCCTGCCGGACAGGCAAATAACCAGTATCTTACCGGCCTAAGATCCGGAAAATATAAAGTTGTTGTAAACACTTTAAATGGCTGTACTTCAACAAAAACATTCCAATTGAATTGCCCGCATCCTATAGCTGGATGCAATAATAAACATGGAGATGATAGCAATGACAAAGCCAGGATCAATGAAACCGATACCAATGTCATAACGCTTTCAGCTTATTTAAACCCATTCAATTCATACACAGATAAGATCAGCACTAATATACAGGTTCAGGATAGGAGATAAGACAAGTTCAGGCAAATTGCTTTTATTGAATTAGATCACAAATATGGAAAAAATGCCCTCCGGAAACGGGGGGTATTTTGCTTCTCAGCAATGTCTCATGCAGAGGACATTGCGTAAATTCAAGTATAAGTTTATAGTGCAATGTCCGTACCGGAGTCGTTGCTGAGAAAAGGGGATTACTGGAAAACTGCCTTGCATTTCCAAATTGACACATTTCCCAAATTATTACAATATGGCTGTAAAGTTTGTGGGCAGGAGAGCTTCTGTGGTGAAATCCCTGTTTATTGGGAAAAATTTGTTATTTTGTCACAGGCCAAAAAAAGTTTTGCTGTAGCCAAATTACCGATCATTATCGCAAAACATACTAAACTGAATGAATTTCATACCTGTTAGTATTTATATAAGGCGATTTTTCCCCGCCTTTTTTATTATTATGTTATCTGGTTCTGTAAATGCGCAGCACTGTTTTCCCCTGTATCATAAAACCTATAGCGGGAACGGAAATGACGAAGCAAGAGATATCCTTCATACCGCTGACAAGGGTTCAATTGTTGCCGGAAGATCAACTTCAAATACTGCAGGGGATTTTGATGCCATTGTAATGAAGCTGAATGAGCAAGGGGATGTTATATGGAGTAAACGGATCGGGGGAGTAGCTGATGACTTTTTATCAAGGATCAAATCAACAGCCGATGGTGGATATATTGCAATTGGCGGTACAAAATCATTTGGCAATGCAGCCGGGGAAGTAATGATCGTTAAACTTGATAATGCCGGCACTGTTTCCTGGTCGAGACATTATAGCAACTCTGTAAACCGGACCGTTCCCAAAGAGATCATACAACTTGATAATGGTGATTTTGTTTTTACAGCAAATGAAAATGACAGTACGGTGCTAAGTGATGCCGTTGTTTGCAGGCTTGATCCCGCTGGTAATATTATCTGGGCAAAAAGATTTAACAATGGAAAAGATGATGGCTTCAATTATGTGATGGAAGATGGCAATACACTTTACCTTACCGGCTATGCTACAGTAATTAACCGGGATGCAATCCTGATGAAGCTGGATAAATCAAACGGCAGTATCCTGGATATTAAAAAGTATGTGCACCGGATTAATTTCGAAGATGAGATCCTGAATATTTATAGGACACAGAATGGTATTGCATTTGGAGCAATTTCATATAACCCGTATGATACGTATGATTCACATGAGATGACCTTGTTCAAAATAAGGAATGACGGAACGATCCATTACAGGCGGAAGGCGGATATTTTCACAAGCTCGGGTTCAAAGGTCTCCTGGATAAACCTTATTATGTCAGGGGATAGTTCGTTTGTATACCTCGTTCATGATTCAACAAATCATGGTTACCCCAGGGTTGTTCGATTTAGCCCAACAGCTATGCCTGAATGGTCTCACCAGTTTTTTAATACCTGGGAATCTGCACGCCTTATTGGTATTGACAGGGGTGAAGATGGGTATTTGTTTGCCGGCTCTATGAATTCTTTTTATACGTCATATAAAAATCACATCAATGTGATAAAGACAACTGAAGAGGGATATACAGCTGATTGCACACCCGGGTGGATCGGGGATTATGAAGATACAGCCCGTTATGTGATCTCGGATTTTACCTGGAATTATTCCGGCGGGTACAATGCTACTTTCAATGGTCCTATACCGGTCGCAAGCCATGATTTGACTTTTACAGTAAGTACAGTTTGTGGAGATACAAAATGTATCGGCGGCCCTGTGATCCCCGACGGATGCAATGCCAGCTTTTCTATGAAATATAAAAGCCTGAGAGCATATGCTGCTATGGATGTGGCATCCACAATTGATGGTGGCTACTCGCTCATTGGTCAATCATTTATTTTCAATAGCATGGAACCTTTTATAACCAGGCTAAAGTCTAATGGAGATATATTATGGAGTAAGACGCTCAACGATTCCTGCCATACTTCCAGGTTCATAAAATCACTCAACACCAGTGATGGTAACCAGGTTATTATAGGTGCGTCGAATTATGTGCTTAATCATGGAAGCCGTGATTATTCTGTTATGATGAAAATAAACAGCAATACCGGTGATGTAATCTGGGCACATTATTTTGAGGACGGGGCAAATGATATGGCAGCCACCGATGACGGCGGATTTGTGGTATGCGTAAACAGTAGATACGGAACCGGATTCATGAATAATTACGTGATAAGGTTTGATGCGAATGGGAATATAGTTTGGCAACGGAGTATAAATATGGATCCATATAGTCCCGTTTACAAATCGATTATTTTCGAAGGTCCATATATTTATATTTCAGGAGATTTTTATAATACTGAACCGAACAATATTGCCATTATAAAACTGGATGCGCTAACGGGAGCCAAATATTGGGCTAAGCGTTACGGTTTACCGGGAAGATCACTCTTGGTGAAACGTGTTGACAGGATTGCTGACAGCCTGTATGTATCCGTGGTTGCAAAACTACCCGATCCCAGCTCCTTGCTTCACCCAGCTATGATTTGCCTGAACGTGGCAACCGGTGATGTGTTTCGTGCATTTGAGCTCAATGGCCTCAGTTTTACCGATCAGGGCGCAAATTTATTTTTCAATGAGCATCCACATAGAACCGCTTTAAAAACAGCAGACGGCCAGTTCCTGGTAGGAGCGCAAGATATTGTTCCGGGAGGCGCAGCCATTACATTTGCTAAGTTTTCCGGCACTGGGCAGGTAAGTTTAGCCCGCAGGTATCCCGCACTTAAAGATCATTACGTATCGCAGATAAGGGAAAATAATGGGAGCTTCCTGGTAACATGCATCAAGGACCTTGGTATTTATGATAATTCAAAACATTATGAGTCGGTTTTAATGAAAACAGGGCAGGATATAAAAGTAATTGGTGCAGGCACCGGTGATTGTTTGAGTGAGGAAGTAACGAATATATCAAGTACTCCTATTTCACTTACACCCTTTAACATAACAGTTAATTCTACACCCACGACAAATATACACACCTCGAACTATTTACCTTATTCGAGACCATTAGATAGCTGGGCAGAATTATCATGCAATGTACTCGCAGATTGCTCAACATTTGATATCAATGGGAATTCATCAGTCTGCAATTTTTCCGATACTTTTTTATATTCAGTTATACGCAACAGTTCCTGCCAGCTTGGCGTTACCTGGCAGTTAAGCGGAACAAATGCCAACATAATTTCTATCACCGATACCACTATAAAACTACATTTTATTAATACCGGTAGTATGGACATCATTGCTCAGATGAATACCGGTTGCAGAATATTATCAGATACCCTGCATGTACGGGTAGCAAGAAATGCGACCACACTTGACCTGGGCCTTGATACAACGATCTGCCTCGGCAATACTATTATACTTAATGCCGGTAATGGTTTCCATACCTATCATTGGCAGAATGGTACGTCAGCAAGTGTTTACTCTGTAAGTTCGCCCGGGCTTTATACCGTTGATGTTACCGATTCATGCGGTAATAGTTTCAGTGATACTGTGCTTGTTTCCCTGGGAAATCTTGTATCGATAGACATTGGGCCGGATAGAGAAAAATGTAATAACGATACCATCAACCTCCATGCGCCTGCAGGTTTTATCAATTATAACTGGTCGCCGGATTATAATATAAATTCCCTCAATGCACAGTCTGTGGTGGTAAATCCTTCTGTTGATACTTCCTATTTTATAAAAGCTGAAAAAACACCTGGCTGTTTTGGATTTGACACTGTTCACATAAAAGTTTATCATTCTCCTGCTATTAATCTCGGGGCTGACACGAGTTTATGTGAAGGGCAATCGCTTTTACTGGATGCTGGGCCTGGTTTCACAGGTTATTCATGGATCAATGGAAGTATAATTCAGCAAGCCGTTGTCAGTAATATCGGCACATATAGTGTGATCGGCACTACCCTACAGGGATGCAGGTCTTATGATACACTTGTGTTGAAGCAGGTATACGCATTGCCTGTTGTATCATTGGATCACAACCCGGAAATATGTATGGATGGAAGAAGGATTCTCGATGCCGGGGCTTTTTCATTGTATGAATGGCAGGATGGATCCTCCGACCGGACTTATACTGTTAGCAATCCAGGCACATACTATGTATCTGTTATAGATGTTCACGGATGCAAAGGTTCAGATACGGCCGATATTACGACCGTGCTTCCCAAGCCAAAGGATTTTCTTCCCGTTGATACGGCGGTTTGCAGTTATAGTACCATAACCATTCAGCCAACAAGGGCTTTCAATAATTATTTGTGGAGCAACAACAGCCATGCATCAGTTATAAGCATATCTCAACCATCCCTGTATTGGCTGGAGGTAACGGATAACAAAAATTGTACGGGAAGAGATAGTATACTGGTACTGCTGAAACAATGTAAACAGGGAGTATATGTTCCTGCGGCATTCACCCCGAATGTTGATGGAAATAATGATAAGCTGAAAGCAATGGCCTTTGGTAATGTGTTGAAGTTTGAATTCGAAATATATAACCGGTATGGCCAAAGAGTTTTTCAAACGAATGATATCAATGTAGGCTGGGATGGCATGCATCTTGGCTCAGCGCAGCAGACGGGTACATTTGTTTGGTTTTGCCGGTACCAGTTGTCAGGTGAAACGGAGAAAATCATACGGGGAACCAGTATATTAATGCGGTAAGCAGTTGACGTGTCGTGGCCCCTGTCTGCCGACAGGCAGGTTTTGATCAGCCACGATTCTTTTCCATGACCAAGACAGTAGCCGGACACAATCCGGAAGAATTAAAAGGCATCAAGTGATCCCATAAACATTCTTTTATCATACTTATAGTAGGCGCTGGGAATATTTGGGCCAGAGGATTATCGGAACTTTTTAAGAATAGTAATGTGGTGAGGGTGTTTTCACCAGCCATTATTCTCTGTTTTTTATATTTATTATAGAAGTGTTTTCACTAAGGCAGGGCATCACATGTAACACCAGGCCGGGGCAGAATATTTTAAGTATAGCAATGAGGTGAGGTCGATGCAATGATGTTGATAATAAAAGGAGAAGAATTGTTTTACTGTACATTTGTTTTATTATGATGACAATGAAATCGACAGCAACGGCACTCAATCTTTTATTCGACAGGATACCCATGTTAAATTCAGACTCGGATCTGAGGCAAAACGAATACTCCTCAAACCGAAAAAAGGTTAAAGAGTTATCAAGCCGAAAAAAGAAACAGTTTGCGAATGAGATATGAACAAAGTGATGAAGCTGAGATTTGTAATGTCCGATGATTAGAGAACCGCGAAGCGAGGGAAATAGAACTCGTCCACCCGTTGCCGCTGACTAAAGGTACTGAAATATTTGAATTTGAACGTGAACACAGCCAGTCCGCCGCGGCGGATAGCAAAAATCGCTGGCGACTTAGCACATGTCCAGCATGTAGCTGAAGATTGTTAGCGATAAAATGCCGAATTTACTACTGCCGCCGAAGTATTGCAAATATACTTTTTGCCTGCTTGCGTTCATTATACACTTTCCTGCAATAATATTTCAGGCATTTCGTCATAGGTTTGTCCATTTAAAAGACGACCATTGGCTTTTTTGTTTTTGCCACCCCATTGTTTGAAGAAAAACGCTACTTCATTTTTTTTACATTGTTCTTGAATGTCTATAACCCAGTCTGGATTCATTGGCCTTGGTGTGTGTCCGCTTTCGCCACCTACAATAACCCAATCAATTTTTTTTAAATTTAACTTCGGTAAAGGGCCAATTAAGGGTTCACACGAAAGAAATTTTACTTTTGCTTTTGTTTTACTTAGATAATTTATACGATTAATTACTTTTTCATTTTCAACAGAAACTCCCATCCATATATTATGTGACCATTTTAATTCTTTGTGTAATTCAAATAATCTTTTTGCTCTTTTAGTTAAAACCTGAAAAACGTGTTGGGGATTTTCATTCATAACGGCAAACACTTTTTTAATAAAATCAAGGGGAATGTCTTTATGAAATAGGTCACTCATTGAATTTACAAAAACTACTTTGGAATGTTTCCAAGTATAAGGAATACGTAATGATTCTATGTGAGTTCGTACTTTAAAATTGTCTTTATATTTCTCAACTCCCATTGCTTGAAGTCGCTTAGACATTATTTCAGCATAGCAGAATTTGCAGCCTGCTGAAACTTTTGTACAACCAGTGGTGGGGTTCCAAGTCATTTCTGTCCACTCGATGCTAGACTGTGCCATTTTCTTTGAATTTAATAATTATATTTCTTTTATAGTTTCCAAGATAATAACTTTTTGCTGGTTTTTCATCCAATGAAATGAGTTCAATTTTATCTTTCAATTTGTCAAGAATACTTTTTGTATGAGTTGGCAAAAAATTGTTTTCGTAACTAAAATCAGTCAATTCTGAATTTTTAACATCACCTCTCTTTAAAAAAGCTGATACTTTCTGGTTATAATTTGAAACCTCCATTTCATCAAATAAATTTAAAATATTTTCGCTTCCTTGCTTAAACTCTGAGCCTTTTATTTTGTCAATTGACCACTTACTTTCAATCATTTTATGAAACCCTTTCTTGTTATTTGTGAAAAAGAAAATGCAAAACCAGTTATTCTTATCTCTTTCAATTTTGAAAGTGTCGACAAACTTGATTTTTAATAACTCTTTAAACTGCTGTTGTACTTTATAAATAAAATCTTTTTGCCCAAAAACCTTTTCAAGGTTATCTATGTCTCCGAATAAATTAATGATAAAATTTCTGATTGCTCTACCACCTTTATATTCTTCGTCTCTAGACTTTTCAACAAATCGTGACATAAAGTATATTGGTAGGAACAATAATACTTCGGTTTTTTGATTTTCAATTAAATCTTTGATGTTTAATGGATTAATTTCTTTGTATCCCCAAGGGTCAATAAATACTAAGGCTCTTTCATCTGCTTTTAATTTGTTTGTTCTGGCAATTACTTTTAACACTAGATCATTATAATCGATTTTTGTATAGTGAACGTTTATATTTTGTGGTTTAAATATTTTGTCAGCTAAATATTTAACTCTTTCGATTTTTGTTTTTTCTGGTTCGATTTCTGATTGCCCAACATCATTGAACAATAATTCCATATTAAGACACCTCTTGTTATTTCCAAAGTAATGATTTTTAATACTTTCAAGAATTACAATAGGACTTCCTTTTCCTCCATCTTCGTAAACACCTTCTCCGCAAAACAAATCGAATAAATAGATTTTTTGAATTGGGCTTCGAGAGAGAACATTTAGATATACCGAAAGATATTTTCCCAGTAAGGTGACTTTTGCGTCAGAATGTTCTAGCAGATTCGTTTTAGCATTTTTCTTAGCCATAGATATTTTCGAATAATTGGAGTGTTTATGTAAAGCTTACAGCAAACGAAATGTATTAGCGAAGCGAAGGATTTAGAACTCGTCCTGTCGGCAGATGAAAACTATTAGCGATAATATGCTATTTTTACTAAAGTCTGCCCGAAGTTTTGAAAATACACTGTTAGCTGAATTACTTGTTACGAATGTTCTTTTTTTTCTTTGAAGAAATTGTCAAACATTTTTTCCAACCTAGATAGAAATTTTGCTTGATTTAAGCCGATTAAAAAACTCGAAAGCACAAATAGTAATTTATGCTTGGCAGTAAATGTTTTGTCGAAGTTTACTTCTAGATATGAAAAACCTGCTAAGATTATTACAAAACCTAACACGGCTAATACGCCGCTGGAAATTATTCTTTGAATGTACATCCTCTTGTCAAAAGTATCTGGCAAACGGTATATCAAAGGATTCGGCTTTTTATTTAAGGATTCAACTTCATTGATATCCTTATCTTTTGCAACGAATAGTGAACAAGAAATTGTTGCTGCTAAAGCGCCATAAAAAAATTGTTTAATTCCTTCAACTACAACCTTTCCAAAAATCAATAACATTTTTGTTTCTATAAAATGTAGATTGATAGTTAGTATAAAAATAAAATTCATAATAAAACTAACAAATAGCGCAGAAGTTATTTTCTTGTATTGTTGTAAATCAAAAGCCATAAAATAGTTCTAATGTGCGAAAAGTATTTCAGCCAACTTAAATATTACTAAAATAATTCCTCCAATTCATTGCACAAATCCAACAGCACTTTAGTATATTTCCCGCAACAAACAATTTACTAAGCTACTATTTATAAGTATCCGTTGAATACGTATTAATACGGTATTTTAAGTTGCCGGGAAGGCGGGAAGAATTTTTATATGATTAAGCCGGGAAGTTGGGAATGCATGTTATTTTATGAAGAATAAATGCGCATAAAGGGCCTGTAAAAAAAACAGCAACTATTTCAGTTGCTGCTTTTTAAAAGTTTCGGGAAGAATTTTTGTTATGCAAAGCTGCTGCTTACCACCAGTTCCTTGCTTCCGGCCAAATAGGTATAAAAGCCTTCACCGCTCTTGGCGCCCAGTTTACCGGCCATTACCATATTCACCAGCAGGGGGCAGGGGGCGTATTTGGGGTTTCCAAAACCTTCGTGCAGCACGCGTAAAATGCTGAGGCATACATCCAGGCCAATAAAATCGGCTAATTGCAAAGGACCCATCGGGTGCGCCATACCCAGTTTCATAACCGTATCAATTTCCGCAACGCCGGCAACGCCTTCATAGAGGCTGTAAATGGCTTCGTTTATCATGGGCATTAATATGCGGTTAGCTATAAAGCCGGGATAATCGTTTACCGTACAGGGCACTTTGCCCAATTGTTTGCTTAATGCCGTGATTGTTTCCGTTACTTCCTTCGTGGTGGCATAGCCGTTAATGATCTCCACCAGCTTCATCACCGGTACCGGGTTCATGAAATGCATACCGATTACCAGTTCCGGGCGTTTTGTAACAGCAGCTATTTTGGTAATCGAAATAGAAGATGTATTCGTAGCCAGGATGCAGCCTTCAGGAGCTGCAGCATCCATCTGTTTGAAAATATCCAGTTTCAACGCAACATTTTCTGTGGCTGCTTCAACAACG